>NZ_JAJAFX010000019.1:0-87743 GCF_025384845.1 Photorhabdus temperata
TGCGGGTCATAAGTCTTTCCTTTTGAACCTTGTCAATAGACATGTTTGCGATATATAATAATCGCATTAAAGAGATTTTACAACAGCCAGCTAAAAAGGAAGGGGTACAATGGCGGACATTTGTGTTTTGCAAACAGGTATTGATATGTCCGTATTTTCTGAACGGCTTAAGATGCTCAGAGAAGCTCGGGGATTAACCCAATCACGGCTTGCCGAGATGATTGAGGTACTGCCCAGAGTGTATAACCGCTGGGAGCGGGGACACATCGTCCCTCAACTGGAGTCCCTGATTAAGCTGGCTGATGTTTTACAGGTTTCTCTCGATGAACTGGTTGGCCGCCGCGAGACCAGCAAAGATGTGAAGATACGTAACCACATATTGCATGAACTCTGGCAACAGGCTGATTCGTTATCCGATGAGGAGCAAAAGGCGTTGATTATGGTGATTGACAGTTTTGTTACCAAGTCAATGATGGAAAAAGTTGTTATGAAGAGCGCCAAGCGCTGAGATGACGCGGCTACCATGAGTTCGCACCTCATGATAGCCGCTGACCACACAACCAACTATGTAGGAGTTGATTTATGGCTGAACGCGATTGTAATGTAAATTCAGGCAGTTCGAAAGCGCAACGCCGCTATAAAGTCGGCTATATCAGCCGATGTCACGCCGACCGCCACACTGGCATGACCCGCTATTACAGCCAGCACCCCAGTTTGCATCTTAAAGGTAACTGGCTGGAAGAAGCGGGCTTTGCCACCGGGCAACCGGTGCAGGTCAGTATTGAGCACGGACAGTTGATTATTCGGCTCGTTAAGAACAGCTGATGGCTCAAAAAAGCTCCCAGCCAAGCGCTGGGAGCTTTAGCATGACTAATTACCTTCTATCCATACTTGCTTTATCCAGCTAGCAAGATCAGGCCAACTTTCCTCGTTATAACCATCAAGCGTCCAATACTTAATTTTTCCATCATAATCAATACAATAATAACTGCCATTATCTTCACAGATCGGGAGCAAATTTTCAGGTAGCCCTTGCTCTCTTGCATCGCTTAACGCTTGTGACAGTTCTCCATAATATTTTTTATCACGGGTAACAGATAACAAATCTATAGTTCCGTAGAATATATTACTTATTTTTTTTAAAACCTCTTTATAATCATTTGAAAATTCGAAACCAATTTCTTTTTCATACTGAGAAATTAATTCATCATCTGGCAAATCAACATCATTTCTTTGACCATCTGATAAGCGTTCGATTTCTTCAATAACATCATTAAGTTTAGTATTCATACGTAACCCTATTTAAAATCGTTAGCTCGTTGTTTCCAATAATCAGAACGCCACTTATTAAACTCCGAGCGGTTAATACCTGAGGGGATACTATTATCATTTATATGTATGACCTTATGATTATCCTTATGAAAACTCTGCGTTACCTCAGCTATAGGTCCATCCTGCTTTTGTAACATATGATGTAAATTGACAGGTTTCCCATCATTACCGATAGGTGCTCTACCAGCTCTCATAAGTTCTACGTTTGTCTTACCTGATTTAGGATCAATACGGCTTGGATCAAACAAGTCATTTCGTTGATAAACCTTATTTCCTTTAAAGGGAACTGGTTCAGCCGACCAATATTTTCTGTCCTGGCCAAAGTATTTTGCGACATCTGTCTGTGTTGTTGTACTTGATTTATTAGCCGTTTGGTTAGGCTGTACTTGAGTAGCTTCCGCCGGAACGCTTTTATTAACATTACTTTTTGATGATACAGATGATGGCTTCGCCTGTATCTTATTACTGGCTGCTCCCCCAATAGCCCCGACCGCAGTCTCCAACAACATCAGGTTACGCTGCTCTTCCTTCACATATTGCGCCGCATCCGCTTTGGACAAGCCCGATTTTTCCAGCTCTTTTTGGCGCAGTTCTGTGTTAAAGAACCCAGAAAGTGGTCCGCTGCCGCCATTTAACCAGCTGCTCTGCTCTGAACGGCCTAGCTTGTCATTGGCACGGTATCCCGATACCGCCAGTTCTTTACCCAACTCATGGTTGATAAAGGCCAGCTCTTCGCGGCTCAACTCACCATTCAACGCCATTTGTTTCAGGCTGTTGATAGTTGCATCACTGGCCTGCCGGTACTCTGTCCAAACCCCTTTACGGCAACTGTCATCCTGACACGATGCCAGTTTACCGCGCATGTCTTCAACCGACGGCAGACCTTTATCCAGAATCCGCTGGCTCAGTTCTTTGGCCTTGCCGCACGCTTCCGGTGACAGCGTGCGGCAATCGCCCAGATTTCGGGAGGCCAGCGCATTATTCTCAATCGCATTCTTCCCGGCCTGGGCACCAGCGACCGTGCTGCCGGTAGAGTCTCCTGCAATTCCGCCTGCCAGTCCGGCGGCGAGAGTGGAGAGGGTGCTGATAGTCTGCTTCTCCTCTTCACTTAAGTCACTGACTTTAACATCTTCACCATGAAAATGCTTCATCAGTGCCTGAGCGGCCAGTTCACCGGAAGCGGCACCGGCGGCACCCGCCAATGCATTGTTACCACTAGCTTCCGCAACCACCGCTCCCAGAATCGCATGGGCCAGCGTATTGGTGGCAACATCTACTTGACCCGTTTGCCGGTCAGTGGTCATATCCTTAATCACCCCGGCCAGATACGGTGAGGCGCCACCGGCCAGTACCTGACCAATATTCCCGCCTGCCAGTCCCTGAATGGCTGCCGTTGCGGCCTGTAAGGCGGTCTGGTATTTACCACCGGTACCAAAGCCAGAATCATTTAATGCCTGATTGTAAGCCGTGTTGTAGATTTGGTTTTTGATGTCATCCTCAGTTGGAGGGAGAGTGCTGGTTTTCGCCAGTTTCGCTCTGGCGTCTGCTTTGTCCTGCTCGCTGATATTCGCCATTTTCGCGTTGGCGGCTTTGGTGGCGATAATAGACCCTTCAGTACCGGCAATATCAATCACCTGTGCGCTGATTTCCCGAATCAGTTGTGCCTGTCTCAGTCGTTTCTGCTCTTTCTCTTTATCAAAGATAGGGCTTAATGCATTGCCGGCATTATCCGTGTCGCGGCTCAGGGTGGTGATATCCTGCTGTTGGTGGTCCTTATCCCTGATAGCAATCGTGCCGTCACTGACTGCCGCATGAGTGGTGCTTTGAGCATGGCCTTCTTTATTCGCTCCCCCCAGGGTATTGGAGGCCAGATTACTCAGCAATGAGCTCCCTACCGGTCCGCCGGTGCTGAATCCGGCGCTCCGGTGTTCGGTTTTGAAATCCGCTTTGTTTTGAATATCCCCGAAGCTTAGGGTACCGGTATCAAGGGTGTTTTTGGCTTTGTCTGCGGTACTGGCAATCACAGCGCCGTCAAGTTGGGTATGTTCGCCCACCTTCACCTCATAGCCGCCTTTGCCGGCAAACAGCCCGGTCTGTTCCTGCACGGAATCGAAGTTGCTGTGGATTTTGTCGCGGCCGACATTGAGACTCAGTGTCCCATCAGTCTGAGGGCCGACCGTGACACTGGCGCCGGCACTGACGTTCTGCTGCTTCATATCGTAGCGGTTGCTGTCCTGTTCGCTGGTGAGCGTCAGGTTGCGTTTCACATCCGCGGTAATCTGCTCGCCACTGACCTGTGCGCCTTTGAGAGTGGCATCCCGGCCTGCGTTGAGGGTAACGTTCTGTCCGGCATCCAGGGTGGTTTCGTTATGGCTGACGCCGTCACCACTTTCACGGCCTTTGCCGTAGTTGACGCTGGCGGAGACATTCAGGCCGGTGCCACCCGGTCCGGCGGTGAAGCCCACACCGAGTGAGCCGCCGCTACTGCTGTTGCTGCCAGTGGTCTGTTCGGTATTCTGGCTGGAGGTCAGCTGAATATCCCGGTTGGCATTGAGTTGCAAGTCTTTGCCTGCCTGCAACCGACCGCCCTGAACACGGATATCGCCATTCTGGTCAGGAGTGTCGTTGCCGGTGGCGGTGATATTGAGGTTATCCCCGGTGGTCAGGCTGCTGCCTTGTTGGGTGGTCTGGTGCTGTTTCTGCTCTGAACGGGAGGACTGACTGCCGTAGGAGAGGTTGATACCCACCAGGTTGTTGTTAGTTTTGTTGTCACCACCTTTGGCATCGGCCAGTCGGGCGGCCTGAACCGCCTGGACCCCGTTGAGGGCGGCTTTGGTGCCCTGTAAGGCTTTGAGCCGGCTGTCACTTTCACTGCTGGCCGCCTTAACGGTCTGAACGGCGGTATTCACAGCACTGCCGGCTGTCCCGGACAGGGCCACGGTCAGACCGCTTTGTTTCTGTTCTGTTTTGGAGATAGCGGTATGGCTGTTTTCCGCGCTGGTGATAGTGACATCCTGACCGGTGAGGGTCATATCCTGGCCCGCCACCACATCACTGCCGTGAACGTTGAGCCGTTCTCCCGCGTTGAGCGTGACATTGCCCTGGCTGCTGCCGACGGTGCTGCCTTTGCTGAGATTGCTGTCGATGTCAGTGGTGGATTTTTGGCTGGCTTTGCCGACGGTAAAGCCGATACCGCCGGTCCCCATCAGGCCGGATTTTTTCTCCTTCCGCAGGTGCGTCTCGTGACGGGCTTCATCCGCGGTGGTGACAGTGAGCTGATTGCCAGCGGCCAGATTGACATCCTGGGTGCCAGCCACGTTACTGCCGATGATGTTCAGGTCCTTGCCGGCCTGTACGGTGACGCTGTCCCCGCTCAGGGTGGTGCTTACTGCCCGGCGCTCATGGATTTCGTCGTGGGTTTCGACTGACGATTTGGAGAGCAAGCCTTTGCTGGTCTGTTTGCTATGTTCGACCAAGTCTGATGAAGCGGTACCGGCGTTCAGTGTGAGGTTGTTCCCGGCCTGAGCCGTCAGTTGCTGACCGGCATTTACGTTAGCGGCGGTAGCATTGAGGTTATTGCCGGCTCGTAGTGCCAAGTTACCGGCGGTGGTTATCTGGCTACCGATATCGTGCTCTTGCGTCAAATGGCGGTAGTTGTCTTTCCCCCAGTCACCGTTTTCGGTGCGGCGGGTGCGCAGGGTGTCCAGTGTCAGGTCACGACCTGCCGTTATCTCTGTCTGACTGTCTTTACCAGCGTTTTTTACTTCACTGGCAGTGAGTTGGACGTTGTTGATGGCTTTCAGCGACAAGGTACTGTTGTCATTCTGGACATAAATTCCCGCGGGGCGGTCCAACCAGCGGTTAACATTGTCATCGCGCAAGGTAGAGGTGCTGGTGATATCCCGGCCTGCCAGCGCGGAAACTCTATCTTGTCCCTGAATGCTGCCACCCCGGTTGGTGATATCCTGCCGGGCGGTTAAGTCAACCTTGCCGCTCTGAATAAAGCCGCTGTTGGTCAGATTGTTAGCGGTCAGTTGGGTCACTTCGCGTCCGCTGATGGTACCGCTGTTGGTGATATCACCCCGGCTATTGAGTATGACGTTGTGACCAGAGAGCAGAGCGCCATCTCCGGTCAGGTCGCCTTTATGCACCCGGGCGTAGACTTGCGGTACGGTCACGGTCTGGGTGGAGCCATTCGACAGGGTCACCGTCCGGTTGGTCAGCCAGATAATGTCCGAGGTGAGCAGGGCCATCTGCGCTGGACTCAGTGCGATACCCGGGGTCAGTTGTTGCTGTTTGCCGAAGGCGACCCCGGCTTCCATCAGCGCCTTGAACTGGGCTTCATCATTGTTGTGACCGGCCAGATAACGGTGTCCGGTCAACTGGGTGATTTGGTCACGTACCAGACGTTGTTCGTAGAACCCGTCTCCCAGGCGTTTGTGGGCCAGTGCCGGATCATTGGTGAGCTGTTGTTGCATATAATCTGTGCCCAGCCATTTTTTATACTGGGTGAATTTGGGGTCGGTTTCTACCAAATAGTGGCTGTCACTACCCGGTTGCACGATGTACAGGCTGTTATCCGGCAGGCGGGTCTCCGGAGCGACTATGCGGATAAGCGGTTCGACTGTCTGTCCTTTGACGGTGTCAGGCGGCAATGCCAGTTCAAATTGTTGGCCGGTCGGTAATACGAGTGGGCGTTCAGCCAGTGTGCCGCTATCCGGCAATGTGATGGTGTCCGGTGGTCGCACCCGCTCAGTCTGTTGACTGGTAGGTGAAAGCGTTGGGTGTTCAGTCAGGGCATCTCTGTTCGGCAGTGCCACTGTGCCGGATGGCAATATCAGCTCAGTTTGTTGGCCCGTAGGGGAAAATAACGGGCGATCAACCAGTATGTCCCTGTTCGGTAGCGTGACTGTCTCCGTTGGGATAGACACGGTAGTTCCCCGGTCGTTAGCCTGCAATGATCGGTCGTCAGTCTGCGTTGGGATGCTGAGTGTGATGGCGTTGATAGTCGCATTTGTGAGTGTGACATCACCTGCGCCTGCCATCCTTGAGACCAGATTAATCCCGGCTGGTGCACTCTGAACACTGCCTGTTTGCCGGTCACTGATCGTTATGCCCGTAGCGTCAGGGCGGGTGTTGCCCTGCCAAGCCAGTGCTTTCAGGTCAATGGTTTCGGTTATCGGTGCCGGGCGATAATCGCTCCAGCTTTTTCCCTGGGATCTTTTGCTCCTTTTTAGTCGGCGTTTTTTCTTTTTGGGGTACCAACGGATTTGGTTGCCTTCATCTGCGGTGATACGTTCACCCTTGGTTGAGTTATTGTGCAGTTCGTCAATATTTCCCCCCAGTATTGCGCCAGCCACGATTTGACTGTCGTTGTTGGTTAGCATTGTACTATTTAGGGTGATGTTGCCCCCAGCCAGAATTTTACCTGGGTCGCTCTCTTTTATCTGGGTTTCTGTGACGGTACGGGTATATTGGTACTCGTAAAATTTATTATCGTCGCTACCGTCCGGCATCACAGCGGTGTGTACGCCGTGTCTGTTTTTGTAGGAAATATCCACTTCAGACCAGTCATAGCGGGTGGTGTGGCCGCTCAACACAGCTTCATGACGTTGGGATTTCTCCGTTTCTACCACTTGGGTGACCAAGCGGTCGTTGGTATTGCGGATAATAGCCGCATTAATTCCCAGGTTACGCCCGGCCTCGATGGTTGCCGCATGGTTGCTGAGTCGGCCAGCTTGACTGGTGGCGGTCAGGTTCTCATCCAGTTGTCCGCCGATATTCATATCGCCCACGCTGTAAATTTGTGCATGGTTACTGTTGTTGAGGATACCGGTGGCGATATCCATTCGGTCCCGGGCAGCAATGGCCGCAGCCTTGCCATCCTGTGCGGTGTTATTGAGCGTGCCTGTTTGGAAGGCTATCCGGTCACCGTAAATACGTCCGGTACCGGTGTTGTTCAGTATTTTGGCCGTCAGATGGGTGAGTTCGCCGTCAATGAGTCCCGTGTTGGTCAGTGTGTCGCGGATGTTGACGCGGGTTTTCCCAGCACTGATTTCCGCAGCTTGGGTGTTGGTGAGGTTTTTCGCTGCCAGGTACGCTTGTTCGGCTTTAATTGTGCTGTCATTGATAATGTTGCCTGTGGTTTCCAGAGACAGCTTGCCGTTGGCGGCGGTGTTGCCGGTGTTGTGGAAGTCCTGTTTTAACTTTATCTCCATGTCGCCCTGCGATAATACCTGTCCGTCACCACTCAGAGTGTCAGCTTTGATGCTGGTTTTTTCACTCGCAATTAGAGTGCCTTTTTGGTTGTTAACCGTCAGTTTCTGATCTTCGTCTTCAATGGTGAGTCGTTTTCCACCAGAAATCAGCCCTTGCGTGTTATTCAGTGTCTGGCTGACGATGGTTTGCAGGCTATTGGCTCCCCGTAATGCGCCTTGGGTGTTATCCACCTGTTGAGCTTTAATTATCAGGTTTTGGGCTTCGGTACCTTGGTCAGGGTGATTAGTCTCCCGGTTAATGAGTTTTGCCGTGTTTAATGCCAGTTGTTGGTTACCATGGATAAAACCGCCGGTGTTGTTCGTTTGTTTCTGTGCGTTAATTGCCGCGTCACCCACGGCTTTGATCTGTCCGTGACGGTTGTCGAGCTGTTGGGTATCAAGGTCCATGGTGTCTGTTGACAACAATTTGCCGTCCTGATTATCAGTATCGGCCTGCCCCGTGTCGATAACCAGTTTTCCACCCTGAATATGTCCGTGGCGGTTGTCCAGTTTGCCGCTGGTCACTGTTGTTCCGTTATCACCAATGATACGGCCGTGCTGGTTATCCAGTAGCTGCTTGTTCGTGTCAATATTGACGGTTTCCGCCGACTGTAATGTGCCATTGTGGTTGGTGAGTGTTTGGCTGTGAATCTCCAATCCACCGTTACCGGCAATACGGCCATTGTTATTGGTCAATGTTGTGCCGGTGATGTCGGTTTTGCCGTCAGCGGCAATAAAACCGGTGTCGTTATTTAATTCTCCGATATCCAGTCTCAAATCTCCGCGGGCAGAGAATTCGCTTGACTTGTCTTTGTCGCCGTTATTATCCAGACGTTGACCTTGGGTGTTCAGGCTCAGTTTGCCATCAGTCCGGACAATTCCTTTCAAGTTATTGAATGCTTGGGTAGTCAGTTCAATTTGTTGGGTGCCAGTCAGGGTACCTTGGGTGTTATTTACCGCTGCGGTGTTCAGTGTGGCGATTTTATGGCTGGCAATAATACCGGCTTGATTATGTAAATCACCGCTGGTAATTAACATGTCATCCTGACTGCGAATGCCGCTCTGATCGTCACTGTTCTCATTAGTCAGGGTGTGACCGTTCGTATTGAGTGTCAGTTTACCTGCGGAATGTAACAGGCCGCCGCTGTTGTCAGTTTCATTCACTGATAATTCCAGTGCATCGGTTTTGCTGGCAAGCGTCCCGCGTTGGTTTTTCAGTTTACCGCCGGTAATGGTTGTCTTTCCCGTGCCAATAATGACGCCATCATGATTGTCGATTTCACCTGTGGTTAGGGTCATCGTCCCTTTACTGATAACACCACCGTTGTCGCCGCTTTTTGCTGTAGTCAGTTTTTCTCCATGCGTGTCCAGCGTCATATCACCGGCAGATTCTATCTTTCCGCCGGTACTGTCGAGTTCCCCGCTGTCGAGTTGCAGGTTTTTCTTACTGACGATGGTGCCAGCCTTGTTGTGGAGTGATTGTTTCTGCGTGTCAATGTGGGTTTCATCGCCACGGATAAATCCGCGATCATTGGTCAGTTTACCGGTGGTCAGCTTCATGGTATCTCGTGCCATGATACCGTTGAGTTCACCGCTGTCAGTGTTGGTCAGTTCCTGCTGTTGGGTATCCAATTCTAAGCTGGCTGCGGATTGTACTAGTCCGCGTTGGTTGTTAACTGCTTTTGTTGTTAGGGAGGCTTTGCCCTGCGAGAGGATTTTACCGTCGGTATTGTTGAGGTTCTGGCTGATCAGTGTGATCTCGCCTTGCGAGCCGATCACGCCAGCGGTGTTGTCGATTTTACCGGCTCCTAAAGTCAGGTCACTACCGCTGCGTATGCCATGGTTATCCCCGCTTTGCGCGTTAGTCAGCTTCTGGCCGTGGGTGTCAAGTGAAAGAGTAGTACCGGATTTCAACAAGCCACCGGTGTTATTCAGTTCTCCGGTGTTCAATGTCAGTTGTTGATGTTGACTGACCATTGTACCGCCGGTGTTATCAACTATTCCTGATGATGTCACTTTGAGTTGTTGATTGGTTGCCACGATCCCCTGATGGTTATCGATGGTACCTGCGGTTATCGTCAGGGTTCCCTGGCTTGAGATCCCCTGTTCAGGATGGCTTTTGCGGTTGGTTATTTTGCCCTGTAGCCCATCCAGGATCAGGTTTTTATCTGCATGGATCCGGCCCGCTTCATTATTGATGCCTTGAGCGGTCAGCTTCATATTGCCTGTGCTGATTATGCCGCCGTTTTTGCCGCTATTGATGTTAGTCAGCAGTCCGCCTTGCGTATCCAGTGTCAGGTTACCGGCAGATTGCAGCAAGCCACCGCTGTTGCTAGTTTCGTTTACTGTTAATGTCAGTGCACCGGTTTTGCTGACGAGTGTTCCGCCCTGATTTTTCAGTTCACCGCCAGTGACTGTTGTTGTTCCTGTACCAATAATGGAACCATCACGGTTGTCGATTTCACCTGTGGTCAGGGTAAGTGTGCCTTTACTGATAACGCCATTGTTTTTCCCGCTTTGTGCGGTGGTCAGCTTTTTTCCATGTGTATCCAGCGTTATGTCGCCATCAGATTCTATCGTTCCTCCAGTACTGTCGAGTTCACCACTGTCGAGTTGCAGGTTTTTCTTACTGAATATGATGCCACCCAGGTTGTTTAATGCTTGTTTTTGAGTGTCAATGTAGGTTTCGTCGCCACGGATAAATCCGCGGTCATTAGTGAGTTTACCAGTGGTCAGCTTTAGGATGTTCCGGGCGATAACCCCACCTAATTTACCGCTGTCAGTATTAGTCAGCTCATGCTGTTGTGTATCCAGTTCCAGATCAGTTGCAGATTGCACTAGTCCATGTTGGTTGTTGACTGTCTGTGTTGTCAGGTTTGCTTTGCCCTGCGAGAGGATTTTACCGTCGGTATTGTTAAGGTTTTGGCTGGTTAGTGTAGCTGTGCCTTGTGAATCTATCACGCCAGCCGTGTTATCCACTTCACCTGCTTTCAGGGTCAGGTCACCGCCGCTGAGTATGCCGTGTTTATCTCCGCTTTGAGTGTTAATCAGTTTCTGACCGTGGGTGTTGAGTGAAAGAGTTGTTTTGGATCGCAGCAGACCACCAGTGTTATTCAGTTCGCCGGTATTCAGTGTCAGTTGTTGATGCTGGCTGAACATTTTACCGCTTGTATTATCAACGGTTCCTGTTGATGTCACTTTGAGCTGCTTATCAGCGATTACTCTTCCCTGTTGGTTATCAATGGCGCCTGCGGTCATAGTCAGGGTTCCCAGGCTTGAAATCCCCTGTTCAGGCTGGCTTTTGCGGTTGGTTATTTTGCCCTGTAGCCCATTCAGGATCAGGTTTTTATCTGCATGGATCCGGCCAGTTTCATTATTGATGCCTTGAGCGGTCAGCTTCATATTGCCTGTACTGATTATGCCACCGCTTTTACCACTGTTGGTGTTGGTCAGTAGTTCGCCTCGCGTATCCAGCGTTAGATCATCGGCAGATTGCAGTAAACCGCCGTTGTTGTCAGTTTTGCCTACTGTTAATTTCAGTGCGCCGGTTTCGCTGGCAAGTGTCCCGCCCCGGTTGTTAAGTTCACCACCGGTGACTGTCGTTGTTCCTTTACCAATGATGACGCCATCATGGTTGTCGATTTCGTCTGTGGTCAAGGTGAGTGTGCCTTTACTGATAACGCCACCCGTATCGCCGCTTTTTGCCGTGGTCAGTTTTTCTCCATGCGTGTCCAGCGTCATATCACCGACAGATTCTATCCTGCCACCGGTACTGTCTAACTCCCCGCTATCGAGTTTTAGATTTTTCTTACTGGCTATGGTGCCAGCTAAGTTGTTTAGCGCTTGCTGATGGGTGTTAATGTGGGTTTGATCACCACGGATAGAGCCGCGGTCATTGATCAGTTTACCGGTAGTCAGTTCCAAGGCATCTTGCGCTATTATCCCGCCGTTTTCACCGCTGTCAGTGTTGACCAGTTCCTGCTGTTGGGTATCCAGATCCAGACTGGCTGCGGATTGTATCTGTCCGCGTTGGTTGTTGACCGCTTGTGTTGTCAGATCCGCCTTTCCCTGCGAGAGGATTTTGCCGTCGGTATTGTTGAGATTATGGCTGGTCAGTGTGGTTTCGCCTTGTGAATCTATCACACCAGCAGTGTTATCTATTTCACCAGTTACTAGCGTCAGGTCATTGCCGCTGCGAATACCTCGTTTATCCCCGCTCTGGGCGTTAGTCAGCTTTTGGCCTTGGGTGTTGAGTGAAAGGGTGGAGCCGGATTTTAGCAGGCCACCTGTATTATCAACGATTCCTGATGTTACTGTGAGTTGTTGATTGGCTGTCACGGTTCCTTGATGATTATCGATAGCATCTGCGGTCAGAGTTAAGTTCTCTGAGCTTAGTATGCCCTGATCAGGTTGGCTGTTACGGTTGGTTATAGTTCCTTTCTGCCCATCAAGGATCAGGTTTTTGCCCGCATGGATCAGGCCCGCATTATTGTTGACGCCTTGGGTGGTCAGTTTCATGTTGCCTGTGCTGATTATGCCCCGGTCTTTACCGCTGTTGGTGTTGGTTAGTAGCCTACCTTGCGTATCCAATGTCAGGTCGCCAGCGGATTGCATTAATCCCCCGTTGTTGTCGGTTTTGTTTACGGTTAAGGTCAGGGAGCCAGTTTTGCTGGCAAGTTTCCCGCGTTGGTTGTGCAATTCACCACCAGTGACGGTTGTTGTTCCTGTACCAATAATCGAGCCATCTTGGTTGTCAATTTCACCTGTGGTTAAGGTCAGCGTTCCCTCGCTGATAACGCCACCGGTGTTGCCGCTTTGGTTACTCAGTGCTTGCTGGTGGGTGTCAATGTTGATGCCATGACCTTGAATAAGGCCAGCATCATTATTTAGTGTACCGCTGGAAATCCGTAATGAATCTTTGGCAATGATACCGCCGGTTTTGCCGCTGTCAGTATTCGTCAGGGCTTGGTTTTGGGTATCCAGTAACAGAGTGGACTCTGATTGTATTTGTCCACGGGTATTATCCAATGCCTGTGTGGTCAGCTCTGCCATCTGCTGCGATAACAGTTTGCCGTCTGTGTTGTCAACGTTACCGGCGGTAAGGGTGGTTTTTCCTTTAGCAGAAATGATGCCGGCTGTGTTGTTGATATCGCCTGTACGGAGTTCCAGCTCACCTTTGCTTAATATGCCTTTTTCGTTGTCGCTGTTGGCGTTAGTCAGCTTTTGTCCGTGCGTATTCACTATCATGTCACTGCCGGATTGCAGCAGACCTGCTGTGTTATCCAGTTCACCACTGTTTAGGCGCAGTTTTTCTCGGGCAATAACCTTCCCAGCAGTATTGATGAATTTATGTCCTTTTGTCTGGCTGTTTATCTGCTGAGCCAGTAATCGTCCCTGATGGTTATTCAACTCCTGACTTTTTGTGGTGAGTTGTGTTTTAGCTTCGATTCGTCCGTCGGCGTTTTTAATGTTTTTGCCGATGATTAGCTCTGTGCTACCGCCAGTTGCAATAATTGTACCCTGGCTGTTATCAAGCTGTGTTGATGTTAATTGGATATTTTTACCTGCCTTCAGTCTACCATCCCGGTTATCCAGAGCGTCGTTGACAGTCAGATCTAAGGAGCTTTCTTCGGCAGCGATTATTTTGCCTTTGCTGTTATTCACTGTAGTGGCGTTAATTGTCAGGTTGCCGTTACCTTCAATCTTGCCATTGTTGTTATTCAAGGTATTGGCAGTGAGGGACATTTTGTCTTTGCCCTTCTGTTGCATTAATCCACTCTGGTGGCTCAATGTGTCTGCTTTCATGGTAATTTTGTTGGCGGTAGTGACTGCTTTTTTGTTCAGTTGCAGGTTGTGGGCTTGTATATCTAATTCACCGTTGGAGAGCAGATTGCCTCCATCGCCTATCCACTGTTGTGTGTTAAGTGATAGTTTACCTTCACCAGACAGTTGAATTGTTCCCAGGGTGTTGTCCGCTTCATGTAGGGTCAGATTCAGGTTATGACCATTATTGGCGATTTTTCCCCGATGGTTGTCCAGCTTTGCTGTTGTGATCGTCAGTTGTTTCCCTTCATTGAAAAGGGTGCCGCCGCGGTTGCTTAATTTTTGGGTGTTGAGTACCAGGTGGCTTTTGCCAGTCTGATTAATTTTCCCCTGATTGTTAGATAAATCTGGTGTGGTTAAGTTAATTTCCCGTGCCACCAATTTACCGCCATCATTGTTAAACTGGCCTGGTGTTTTAGCCGTAAAGCGGTCAGTGGTGACGGTGGCGTTGGAGGTGCTAATCTCGTTTTGACTGGCAGTGAGTTGAATGTTGTCGGCAGAGGTTTGGCTGCCGCTGAGATCAATCTTTTTACTCTGTACTTCTAAGGCATTAGTTGCCAGATTTTGTCCATTGGCTTGAATTTGCTGTTTAGCGCTCAGTGTCAGCGAACCGGGCTGCGTGGCCTTCCCTTTATCATCAATACCGGCAGCCAGAATACTACCTTTGTTACTTTGTATTGTGCTCGCTGTTATTGTGGTATTGCCTCGAGCCGCAATTGTGCCTCTGTTCTCAATTTGCCCATCAGTTGTAAGGCGTACTTCGCCGGCTGATGCCCCAATGTGACCAGCGTTACGTACGCCCACACCAGCCTCTGTTCCTACCAGCGTGATTTTATTGGCATACATTCCACCCAGTGCCGCTACGTCCAGCGTAAACTTCGGGCGATCGTTGTCGTCAGCGGATTTTTTCTCAATGTTCTTGTGTGCTGCGTCAACGATATTACGCCCGGTAGTGACTTTCAGATCCTGAGCATGTAGCTTGCCGTTGATTGCCACCGAGCGGGCAATAATTTCCGTGTAATTCTGTTGTGAGCTGTCCATGCCCAGCCCTTCAATGCGCACTTCCCCCCGACTGATATCAAAGCCTTTTAGTCGGCCTTGTTCCATCATTGCCTGCCCAGTGGTGAGTGTTGTGCGATGGGCGTTGATAAATCCGCAGCCGTTGCAAGTGATACCTGCTGGGTTGGCAATAATAATTTCTGCTTTTTGTCCGGCGACTTCAATCCAACCATTGAGCAGGCTCGGGTTAATGCTGTTGACTTCATTAAGAATAATTTTGGCTTCTGCTTTAGCGAGCCATGGGTTTCCTGCCACCATACCGCCCAGTTGAGTTTGGACAGCATTGTGACTGTTATTAAGAATGACGCCTTGTTTATCTATATCAAATTGACTGTAGGTATTGCGCGAAACACCCGCAGCGCTAGGGGTCTGAATATTGATTTGTGGCGTGCCGTTTGCGCTGTTAAGGATAGTCGGTTGCTGATTACCCGGCGCTTGTCGGTCGGCCACAATGTCTGCTTGTGCGGTCAGAGATATGCAGCCAGTTGCCAACAACAAACTTAGCCTTAACGCGGTTAGCCGACAAAGGCATTTTGATGATTGCCGACGGCTACGGCGGCGTACCGTACTACCTTGCCCGGAGGTAGCAATATCGGCCACGACCATCAGCATGTTCCGAGCCTTGTTAAAGATAATGCGATACAGATGCTTGTTCATTGTTTTTCTCCGCTAACACGCTTTATATCTGCTACGCTCTGGCAGCATTGTTATTCTGAATTAGTACTGCCAGTACAAATTGAATCCGGTTGTGACTGGTGAGGTTTTGAAGCCATCCGGTTTGGATAGGGGGATACCGGCAAACAGGTCATAACTCACGCCTTTCAGGTTGCCTCGCCAGCCCAGGACGCTACCAGCCAGGCGTTTTCCCAGCCGTTTTTCGTTCCCCGGTCCGCCAATTTCGCCATAATCCATTCCCATATACAGGGATTGACCATTCAGTGGTGTTTGCCATTCCAGCTCGTTACGGCTGTACCAACCACGATCCGCATTCAGTGTCCGTTCCCCGTCAAATCCGCGTACAGTCCAGGATTGCCAATCGAAAATTGATCCTGTGGTGTCAACTGTCTGGCGCTGATTTGACGCATGTATTGGGTTTTGTAGGAAAATGACTGAGAAAATAAGGTAAATGGCGCGGAAAGCGCGGCAGAAAACTGGGTTGTTTTAAGCAGAGCGGTTGCCTCACCAAGGATCTCTTCTTGGGCTGGTTGAGCACCAAACCAGCGTGTTCCCTGCTGGTAAGTCACCCCGGCATCCAGTGTTGCACTGCCGATGTAGTGACGATGAGATAGCCCCAATTTCCAACCGGCGGTTTCCCGTCGCTGTACGTCTATTTCAAAGTCATCAATGAAACTCTTGGATGTGCGACGATAAATTTCCCCATTAAAGGAAGTTTTTTGGCTAGCGTTACGATGCAAGACCCGGCTTAGCTGGAAATTCAGGTTTTTGCTTTCGCCACTATACTTAGAATCGTGATATGGCCCTGCTACTGTTTGGTTATAATCATAATTACTGGCGGTAATGCCCGCCATCCAATACCCTACAGGCAGTGAGTAGTGGATGGTGTAGTTTTTGTTGCCACGACCGGAAGGGGAGTGAATATCGCGTCCACCGGAGATATAAAACAGGTCACTCAACGCCAGTGGATTATGCAGATATAAAGTTAATCCACCTTGGTAGCGCCCGGTGCTTTTAGAGCCTGAATCATCCATATAGGTGGCTAACTGCCAATGCCGTGACTGACGCCAGTCCAGCACAATATCGCTTTCTCCTGGCTGTTCACCCGGCACAATTTCCATATTGGCTTGCACAGTAGAAAAACGCTGTAGGTTTTCCAATCCCTGTTCGATATCCCGTAAATCAAGCAGCTTTCCTTCACGGGGGGGAAATGTGGTTACCCGTTGGATATAACTTTCGCTTTCGGCGGTATAGCGGATATGCCGGATTTTTCCCGGTATCACCACCAATTTTAATGTTTTGGAATTAAGATCTTGATTAGGTGCCAAGACTCTACTGGTGACATAGCCATGACTGATTAGCCGATTTTGTATCTGGGTCATCAACATATTAATTCCCTGAGTGCCCAGACAGTGATTTTCGCCCTGTTGGGCTAGACGCATCAGGGGTAACCAGTGTGGGAAGTTTTCCGTTCCTTCAAGCACGACTCGTGTAATGGGAAAACAGGGCGTATCGACCGGAAATTCAGATGGCACTGTTTTTTCAGGTATAGACAGACGAATATCCTTAGGTGGCGGTGCTAACTGGGCCTCCAGGGCTTTCTGACGTTCCTGTTGATGAATAAGTTGTTGATCTGATATTTCGGTAGCTTTAGCACTAGTAGAAACAATAAGAAAGCTAGTAAAAACAATAACCTTTTTTTTCATTATTCTTTAGCATCCCGCATGCGTCATGTAATTTTTGGGGTGCCATTAATAATTAATTTCTCTTGATAATCAACATGTAAAGTTTACTTAATTTATATGAGCTTGGTGTGTTGATTTATTTTATTTTTAATTAAAACAATAACTTGTATTTTATTGAAAAGTAAGGAAGAATGCGGGATGCGTTGTTAATCAATGAATTATGTGAATAATATGTGTATTTCTAATTTAATGTTATTTATTGATAAATATGTGATATATGTCACTATGGGTATTATTATGTAATTATAGTTAAAATAACTTAAGAAATTATATCTTTGGGTATTAAGTAGTGAGGGATTTTATTTTTATTATCATTGCAGGGTGCTTATTTTTCGGCAAATACGCCGAAAAATAAGCTATTACTGGTTGAGCAATGGTAGTCAGATATTTTAACTTATTATTCTTCTTGCTCGTTTTTCTCGTTTGATTTGCTGTTGGCCGTCAACAAATAAGGCGACTGTTGCCAGCGGCTGGGTGTTAATTGCAACAGGTTATGCGCAAGAATAAAACCAATAGCTAAAGCCAGTAAGATCATGATCCTGAGCAGGTTGGTGGTGTTGTCCACCTGTTTGGACTCTGTCGCTAATTTGTGTGTGTCCAGTGTCAAGCGCAGAAAACCTTTTGGTTCTTCTTTTCCTGGAATGGGAACGACTATCTGATGGTTAAAATAGCTGCCGGCTTTTTTACCATCCAAAGATAAGCGATCCCGCACCGATACATTTTCTCCGCTATGAGCAACTTGTGTCCCATTGTTAAGATAAACACTGGCGTCAAGTATGCGGCTGTTTTTAGTCAGGTAGTGCAAATTAGCCAGTATCTGTTCATTATTAAGATCTTTGCTGCCACTCTCCATATAATCGGATAAGCTGAATGCGACTTGTTTTGCCAAGGTTTTCGCCAATTCCTCAAATTGATCCATCTGGGCCTGTTGGTGAGAACGGCTAAAATAAGAAACGCCCTGCATTAGAAATACTAATAAAGCAATACAAATCAATATAATAGCTGTTTTATGCAGTCGGAATTTTAATTTAGCTTTGGTCATAGTTATTTCTTCCAGGCGTTGGTCAACTCAATGTTGCCAGATGCAATATAGGGAGGATAGTTTGAAATGCAATTTTTTGCTGCCAGAGTCATGTGGGATTACAGGAGTAGGGATTAATGTCTAATAACCTGGCTTATCGCTATTTGCCGGAAGAGGTCCATAAGTGGCCGGGATTACCACTTTCGTTAAGTGGGGAGGAGGTTATGCCATTGGATTACCGGGCTGGTGACAGTGGCTGGTTGATATATGGCCGTGGCCTAGATAAACAACGTATCAGTAATTTTCAGCACCGGCTTGGCGCTGCTATTGTCATCGTCTCTTCATGGCGTATTGATGATTATCAGGTGGTACGTATTGCCGGAAGTTTGACTTCGCGTATTAAGAGGCTGGCTGATGAATGCCGGCTGGATGTAGTTCCTTTGGGGCAGATCCCACGGTTGCGCTCACCAGGTTTACTGGTGATGGATATGGATTCAACGGCAATTCAAATTGAATGTATTGATGAAATTGCCCGCTTGGCCGGCGTAGGTGACAAAGTAGCCGAAATTACCGAGCGGGCAATGCAAGGAGAACTGGATTTTTCTGATAGTCTGCGGGAGCGGGTTGCTCAACTTGCGGGGGCTGATGTTGATATTTTGCGACAGGTTGCGCAAGATTTGCCGCTTATGCCGGGGCTGACCAGTTTGGTGCGTAAGTTACAATCTTTTGATTGGCATGTCGCAATCGCATCGGGGGGGTTTACCTATTTTGCCGACCATTTACGCCAGAATTTACGTTTAGTTGCTGCGGTAGCAAACCAATTAGAAGTCAAAAACAGCAAGTTAACAGGTAAGGTTATCGGACCAATTGTTGATGCTAAATATAAGGCTGCCACATTGATGAAGCTGGCGAAAAAATTGGATATCCCGTTAGAACAAACCGTCGCTATTGGTGATGGCGCCAATGATCTGAAAATGATTCGCAAAGCGGGTCTGGGTATTGCTTATCATGCTAAACCGAAAGTTTATGCACAGTCGAAAGTGACAATTCGTCATGCTGATCTAATGGGAGTACTGTGTGTGTTAAGTGGCGGTCTTAAACACGAAGAACGTTAATTAAAGTTGTTTTAGGGAGTACAGAGTGGCAAAAGCAGCAAAACGGGCGTTTGTCTGTAATGAGTGTGGGGCGGATTATCCGCGCTGGCAGGGGCAATGTAGTGCATGTCATGCCTGGAATACCATTACTGAGGTGCGTTTAGCCGCAGCATCTTCCTCTCGTAATGATAGGTTCAGTGGTTATGCGGGAGATGCTGGTGTCAGCAGGGTTCAGAAATTATCAGAGATTAGTCTGGAAGAGCTTCCCCGTTTTTCCACTGGATTTAAAGAGTTCGATCGAGTTCTTGGCGGTGGTGTTGTACCCGGTAGCGCGATTCTGATTGGCGGGAACCCCGGCGCAGGGAAAAGTACCTTATTGTTGCAGACGATGTGTCAATTGTCTGCACAGATGAAAACCTTATATGTCACCGGAGAGGAGTCATTACAGCAGGTTGCGATGCGTGCGCACCGGTTGGGGTTGCCGGTTGATAATCTGAATATGCTGTCAGAAACAAGTATTGAACAGATTTGTCTGATTGCGGAGCAGGAGCAGCCAAAACTGATGGTGATTGATTCCATCCAGGTGATGCATATGGCGGATATTCAATCTTCTCCGGGGAGTGTCGCTCAGGTCAGGGAAACCGCCGCTTATCTTACCCGGTTTGCCAAAACCCGCGGTGTTGCCATTGTTATGGTAGGCCATGTAACCAAGGATGGCTCGCTGGCGGGGCCGAAAGTGTTGGAACACTGTATTGACTGTTCAGTGATGCTTGACGGTGAAGCTGATTCCCGCTTTCGTACTTTACGCAGTCATAAAAACCGTTTTGGTGCTGTCAATGAGCTTGGGGTGTTCGCTATGACAGAGCAGGGATTGCGCGAAGTCAGTAACCCATCAGCGATTTTCCTTAGCCGTGGTGATGAAATCACTGCGGGTAGCTCCGTCATGGTGGTGTGGGAGGGAACCCGTCCTCTGCTGGTGGAGATTCAAGCGCTGGTGGATCATTCGATGATGACCAATCCACGGCGGGTGGCTGTGGGTTTGGAGCAAAACCGATTGGCTATTTTGTTAGCGGTTCTTCATCGTCACGGTGGCTTGCAAATGTCCGATCAGGATGTGTTTGTCAACGTGGTTGGTGGGGTTAAGGTCGCGGAAACCAGCGCGGATCTCGCTTTACTTCTCTCTTTAGTCTCCAGTTTTCGCGATAGACCTTTACCGCATGATTTGGTTGTATTTGGTGAGGTGGGGTTGGCCGGTGAAATCCGTCCTGTACCCAGTGGGCAGGAAAGGATATCAGAAGCGGCTAAACATGGTTTCAAACGGGCGATAGTGCCTTATGCCAATATGCCGAAAAAAGAGCTGCCGGGGATGAAAGTTTTTGGTGTGAAAAAGCTGTCAGATGCGTTATCTGTTATGGAAGATCTTGATTAAACAGGGGGAGATATGGGTCAATTTGACTACCTTAAAGAAGCGATTAAACAAACGGGTTGTACGTTGCAACAAGTTGCTGATGCAAGCGGTATGACCAAAGGTTATCTCAGCCAGTTAATTAATGACAAAATCAAAAGTCCCAGCGCGCAAAAACTGGCATCTCTCCATAACTATTTAGGGGTGCAATATCCTGTGCAGAATAAAACGGTCGGGGTGATATTCGGTAAGTTCTATCCATTGCATACCGGGCATATCTATCTAATTCAACGGGCTTGTAGTCAGGTAGATGAGTTGCATATCATTCTTTGCCATGATGAGCCCAGAGACAGGGAGTTGTTTATGAGCAGCTCCATGTCGCAACAACCGACGGTCAGTGATCGTCTACGCTGGTTACTTCAGACATTTAAGTATCAGAAAAACATTCATATTCACTCTTTTGATGAACAGGGAATTGAGCCATATCCACATGGTTGGGATGTGTGGAGTAAAGGCATGAAAACCTTTATGTCAAAAAAAGGGATTAATCCAAGTTATATTTATTCTAGTGAAGCTCAGGATGCTCCCCGTTATAAAGAGCAATTGGGAATTGAGACTATTCTTATCGATCCACAGCGCTCATTTATGAAGATCAGTGGCCGGCATATCCGTCAGGATCCATTCCGTCATTGGGAATATATCCCTACGGAAGTAAAGCCTTTCTTTGTGCGTACTGTAGCGATTCTCGGTGGGGAATCCAGTGGTAAATCCACATTGGTTAATAAATTGGCAAATATTTTTAATACTACCAGTGCCTGGGAATATGGTCGTGATTATGTTTTTTCTCATCTGGGCGGTGATGAGATGGCGCTACAATATTCAGACTATGACAAAATTGCGTTGGGGCAGGCTCAGTATATTGATTTCGCAGTAAAATATGCGAATAAAGTTGCATTTGTCGATACTGATTTCGTGACTACCCAAGCATTCTGTAAGCGGTATGAAGGACGTGAGCACCCGTTTGTTCAGGCATTGATTGATGAATACCGATTTGATTTGGTCATTTTATTGGAAAACAATACACCTTGGGTTTCTGATGGTTTGCGTAGCCTTGGCAGCGAGCAGGATCGTAAAGCGTTCCAGCAATTGTTGGAAGATATGCTGAAAGACAACAATATTGAATATGTAAATGTAAATTCACCAGACTATGATCAACGTTTTCTGCACTGTATAGAGCTAATTCAGCAACTTTTAGCGGTTAATCCTAAGCAACACGTTAGTTGAATCGTTTATAATTAGATTCATATATAATATTTTATATGATAAATTAATAAATATATTCAATGTATATCTAACCACAATATGAATTGTGGTTAGATGTTTTTATTACTTACAAGTAATAAAATATATAATAGCCATTAATATTTTTGATACTTCTATTGATTATTTATTCCTTGAATAAAAGCAAAATTAATAATTAAATACTTCCATGTTGATTTCTAAATAAAAGTTTTTATATTGGTGATTTATTCTTGAATAAGATAAGGTTGGTTTTTTATTAAAGATTTTATGTTTTATGCGTTGTTGTTATATGGGGATTAAATATTAATTTTAACATATTGTTATGATATTAAGGTGTTTTTATATATAAAAAATTATTTGTCTGATGTTATTTTTGTATTTAAACTAACGAAATAAAGGCCTATTGTTAATGATTGGTTGATAGGAATGGGCCGATCTTGTTTAGTAAAATTTTAATTTTAGCATACAGATAGCCATTTGAAATAGTCACTGGTAGAAATATTGATATACTTTTAGTTGAGATATTTCTTATATGATTTCCCCTCGTTTGTGTAATCTTATAATGATGAATATCTGTATTTTTACGGATTGCTCTGGCTGCAAGCGTTACTGATAATGCCAGATTTCTTACACTATTATGCTGAGATAATGAATTTGAATCAAATTGCTACGATTGAAGCCATTGATATTTCATATGGTTTTTCTAACAGTAAAGCTAACCAGAAAATGATTTCAGACATCACTCTTTCTATTTTTCCAGGTGAATTTACTTTGGTTACTGGGGATCTCAGTTCGGGAAAAAGCACTTTCCTGGCAACGATTTCCGGGTTATTGCGTCTCGATAGAGGAAAAATATTAATTGCTGACAAAGAATTGGGTAGGCTGAATAACAGCGAGTTAGATAGATTCCATTTGATAAATTGTGGCTTTATCTTTCAAATAATTAATTTATCTAATGAACTTACGGTCCTGGATAATTTGTTATTATCTCTGTCCTGTGGAATCACAGCCTCCCATCAGGAAGCCATGACCAGGGCAACTAAGGCACTCAATATTGTTGGTCTGAAACACAAGAAAGATATATATCCCAATGAATTACGTGATAATGAAAAACAACGGGTAGCAATAGCCAGAGCTATTGTGAAAAGTCCCCGGTATTTGTTTGCTGACGAGCCAACCAGTCATCTTGATAATTATGACTGCCAGGTAGCCATTGATATCTTAAGTTTTATTGCTCATAACCAAAGAGGAACAGTTGTTGTGGCTTCACAAGATAATAGGCTTATTAGGCATGCAGATCGTATTATTACTTTGAAAGAAGGAAAGATTATCCATGATACTTATCTAACACATAGCATAATGAATAAAACTACGAGTTTATATGCAAATAGTTGAGAGGAAAATGGCCTGTTATCAGGCCATTTCCAATATGATTATTTGCTGATTCTCTTATATTTAATGCGATGCGGTTCTAGCGCTTCGGCTCCAAGAGTCCGTTTTTTATAGTCTTCGTATTCACTAAAGTTACCTTCAAAGAAAGTCACTTTACCCTCATCCTGATAATCAATGATGTGGGTTGCGATACGGTCAAGGAACCAACGATCATGGGAAATAACCATTGCACAACCTGGGAACTCCAATAGGGCGTTTTCCAGTGCACGCAAGGTTTCAATGTCCAGGTCGTTGGTTGGTTCGTCGAGCAGCAGCATGTTACCGCCAACTTGCAGCAGTTTAGCCAAATGTAGCCGGCCTCTTTCACCCCCAGACAATTCACCGACACGTTTACCCTGATCAACACCTTTGAAGTTGAAACGGCCAGCGTAAGCACGGCTTGGCAGTTCGAAATTGCCGATACGCATGATATCCTGACCGCCAGAAATCTCTTCCCAGACGGTTTTTTTATCATCCATATTGTCACGGAACTGATCTACAGAAGCCAGCTTGACGGTTTCACCTAATGTGATAGTACCGGAATCAGGTTGTTCCTGGTTAGCAAGCATACGGAATAGGGTGGATTTACCTGCGCCGTTAGGTCCGATAATCCCGACAATTGCCCCTTTTGGCAGAGAGAGGCTCAGATTGTCGATAAGCATCCGGTCGCCATAGGATTTGGTCAGATTTTCCACTTCCAGAACTTTGTCGCCCAGGCGTGGCCCAGGTGGGATAAACAGTTCACTGGTTTCGTTGCGTTTCTGGTATTCAACGTTGTTTAATTCTTCAAATCTGGCCAGACGTGCTTTGCCTTTTGCCTGACGGCCTTTTGGATTTTGGCGAACCCATTCCAGCTCTTTCTCAATAGATTTACGGCGGGCGGCTTCTGTTGATGCCTCCTGAGCCAGGCGGGCGTCTTTCTGCTCCAGCCATGAAGAGTAGTTACCTTCCCATGGAATACCTTCACCACGGTCAAGTTCCAGAATCCAGCCGGCAACGTTATCAAGGAAGTAACGGTCATGCGTAATTGCAACAACAGTACCTTCATAATTGTGCAGGAAGCGCTCCAGCCAGGCGACGGATTCGGCGTCAAGGTGGTTTGTCGGTTCATCCAGCAGCAGCATATCTGGTTTTTCCAGCAGTAAACGGCAGATTGCTACACGACGGCGTTCCCCCCCGGACAAATGCTCAATTTTTGCATCCCACGGCGGCAGACGCAGTGCGTCAGCTGCACGCTCAAGCTGGTTGTCAAGATTATGACCATCGTGGGACTGGATAATCGCTTCCAGCTCACCTTGCTCTTTAGCCAGTTTGTCAAAATCGGCATCAGGATCAGCATAGGCTGCGTAGACTTCATCCAGACGGGTTAGCGCGTGTTTCACTTCGCTAACTGCTTCCTCTACTGCTTCGCGGACAGTGTGCTCAAGGTTTAATTTTGGCTCCTGTGGTAGATAGCCAATTTTAATTCCCGGCTGTGGGCGGGCTTCGCCTTCGATATCTTTATCAATACCGGCCATGATCCGGAGTAAGGTTGATTTACCCGCGCCGTTAAGGCCAAGAACACCAATTTTGGCTCCCGGAAAGAAACTCAGGGAGATATTTTTTAGAATATGACGCTTCGGGGGGACAATTTTGCCGACCCGATGCATGGAGTAAACATATTGAGCCACGTTGCTATAAGCCTCGCTATCTCTGATTGTGATAATGATAATGCCTGTTTTGCGAAGTCAATCGCATGAACAGGGCGTGTTGGTATCTGATTATATCCAGTTAGGTTATTTATGTTCATCTGAACACGATTTATCACAGTTTACCCGATTTAAGTTAATAAACTCTATAACCCAATTGCCGGAATAGGATGGCTCTGGGGAGAGTTTGTTAGGATGGATCAATTTTTTGGATAAAAAACTTACCTGTTTAGTATATACGGTTAAATATTTCATCATGGAGTGAATTAATGTGGTAAGTGGCGGTGATTATATTATTATGATGTGTATACATTTGTAATATTAACCTATTCAATTTGATCTCCGGGAGGAGCGTGTGGTAATGGCTAAATGGCAACACTTTGCGATGGTTACAGGGTTGGTTTTTGTGTCTGTTGCAGCAAACGCTGATTCTCTGGATGATCAGCGACAGCGATATCAGCAAATTAAGCAAGCGTGGGATGCCAGTGATATGGCTGAGGTGGCGAGATTGATGCCAACATTGAAAGACTACCCGCTTTATCCTTATCTTAAATACCGGGAACTGACTCAGGATTTGGCGCTGGTGACACCAGAACAGATCCGTGGCTTTATTGATAGTAACCCTAATCTGCCACCAGCACGCTCTTTATCATCCCGTTTTATCAATGAACTTGCACATCGTGAAGACTGGCGTAGGCTGCTGGCATTTAGCCCTACAGCACCGAAATCGATTACAAGCCGTTGTAATTACTATTTTGCCAAATGGGCGACAGGTGAAGAGCAGGTTGCCTGGCAGGGAGCGAAAGACATTTGGTTGAATGGTCGCTCTTTACCTGCCAGTTGCGATAAATTATTTGATGTCTGGCAGCAAGCTGGCTACTTATCAGCGGAACTGATATTACAGCGTATTAGTCTTGCATTAAAAGCGGGGAACACTTCGTTGGTCAGTTACCTCGCTAAACGATTGCCGCCGGGATACAAAAGTATCAGTGATGGCCTGATTAAGTTGCAGGATGATCCTGCTACTGTATCTGTTTTTGCTGATAATACCGGGCCGACTGATTTTACCCGTGTCGCTACTTTAACGGTTTTCTCACTCCTTGCCCGTCAAGATCCGGATCAGGCAAGAGTGATCATTCCATCAATTGCCAGAGCACAAAAGATGAATGACAGCGAGCGCCAGCGGTTAAACGATATTGTTGCCTGGCAGTTAATGGGTGATGTGAACGATGAGCAAGAGAAGTGGCGCGATGATGTGATCCGCGATAGCCAATCTGTTTCACTGCTTGAGCGTCGTGTTCGTCTGGCGCTGGGTCATGCCGATGAACCTGGTCTGGCTCAGTGGATCAAATTGCTACCGTTAGCGAACCAGAACAAAGAGGAATGGCGTTATTGGCGGGCTAATATTTTATTGGCGCAGGGTAATAAAAGTGAAGGTGAGGCGATACTGCGTAAGTTGACAGAAGGTCGCGGTTTCTACCCAATGGTTGCGGCGCAAAGACTGAATATCCGTTATCCACTGACGATTAATACCGCAGAAAAGCCAGATGCAACGATTGCTTCGATGTCCGAAGTGCAGAGAGTAAGGGAACTGATATATTGGCAAATGGATAATCTTGCCCGCATAGAGTGGAGTTATTTGGTTGCTAGCCAGAATAGATCAAAACAACAACAGTTGGCACGTTATGCTTTTAACCAAAAATGGGCGGCTCTTAGTGTGCAGGCGACAATAACCGGGAAAATGTGGGACCATCTTGAAGAGCGTTTTCCGCTAGCATGGCAGCAAGAGTTCAGTCGTTTCACGTCAGGTAAGGGAATTTCTCAAAGTTATGCGATGGCGATAGCCCGTCAGGAAAGCGCCTGGAATCCGCAAGCCAGTTCTCCAGTCGGTGCCATGGGTTTGATGCAGGTGATGCCGGGAACGGCGGCGGATACGGTTAAGCAAAATGATATTCAGGGGTATGTAAACAGTAGCCAGTTGATGAATCCACTGACGAATATTGAAATTGGTACGGCTTATCTCGAATCGGTTTACCAGCGTTTTGGTCATAACCGAATACTTGCCAGCGCTGCTTATAATGCAGGTCCGGCCCGTGTGGATCGTTGGTTATCTGACAGTGGTGGGCGGTTGGACGCGATAGCCTTTATTGAAAGCATTCCATTTGCCGAAACGCGCAGTTATGTCAAAAATGTTTTGGCTTATGATGTTTTCTACAGTAACTTTATCGGTAAGTCATCAAAGGTGTTGACTAACGCAGAATGGCAAAGGCGATATTGATTTATAGCAAACTATGCTATGCTGCCGTACTAGTTAAATAGTATGACAACTGATTAATTATGACTCCAAATCATCTGACAGACCCGGCACTTACGCCACAAGATAATGAAGATTGGCAATGCTTTGTGACGTTACTCCAACAGGCTTTTGCGCAAGATCTGCAACATCCGGTTTTGCAATTATTATTGACGCCTGATGAGCGGGCAGCACTGGCTACAAGAGTACGGATTATCAAAGAATTAATGAGTGGGCAAATGAGCCAACGTGAGCTGAAAAATGAACTTGGGGTTGGAATTGCGACTATCACTCGTGGTTCTAATAGCTTAAAGTCTGCTTCAAACGATGTGAAGGCGTGGTTAGAAGAGCAATTGCTGAAATAACAGGCCGCCGACTGCGGCCTAAAGTGAATGCCTGTTTAACGGGCATTCAGTTCTTTATAAATTTCATGATGGACAGGCACTAAAGCGAGTATCAAGGCTTGATGGTACACACTGGTACGAGTCAGGATGCCATCAGTGAAAAAGCCAATAGCACCGCCTTTCTGTTTGATGTTATCAACACCGGTGAGGTAAGCCATTTCGTGGCCTAATTCACGCCCCTCGCGGATACCATCAAGAATTTTCTCTGGCAACATCAGGCTGGCAGAGCGGGATTCTCCGCGAATTTGCTGATATTCCACTACCATCCAGGCAAATGTCATATCATCTTCAATACCTGCTTCCACACCTACCCAAAAGTCTGCTTCGGGGCGGACCTGCCTGGCGGCCATCACACGCTGACGGGCACCGGTACGGGTTTCTGTGTTACCTATGGGTTGTTGTGGGACACTGCTGTCTACATTGATATCTTCGATCCGGTAAGCACCTGGTCCAAAAACGTCATCAAATGCGAGACTGATGGCTTTAATTTTGGCGGGGTTGGTGGTTGCAGCAATAACGTGATACATAATAGATAAGTTATCCTTTGAACTAATATTTACGCAGTATAACGGAAAATGAAAATGTTACAGGTATATCTTGTTCGTCATGGGGAGTCCGAATGGAATGCGGCACGTCGTATTCAGGGACAATCTGACAGCCCTTTAACCGAAACAGGCGAACATCAGGCCAGATTAGTGGCGCAAAGAGTAAAATCTGAAAAGATTACCCATATTATTACCAGTGACCTCGGGCGCACACGTCGCACCGCGGAAATCATTGCGGAGGTTTGTGGTTGTGAAGTGATTTTGGAGCCACGTTTGCGTGAATTGCACATGGGAGTGCTTGAGCGCAGAAATATTGACTCACTGACTTCAGAGGAAGAAAAGTGGCGTAAGAAAGTCCTTGATGGTACACCCGGCGGGCGCATCCCCGAAGGCGAATCTATGGAAGAGCTCTCTGTGCGTATGAGAGCCGCATTGGAGACTTGCCGTCATCTGCCTGGTGGTAGCCGGCCGTTGCTGGTCAGTCATGGAATTGCTTTGGGATGCTTAGTTAGCACGATATTGGGATTACCCGCACATGCTGAACGTCGTCTTCGTTTGCGTAATTGCTCCCTGTCCAGAGTGGATTATCAGCACAGCCCGTGGCTGGCATCAGGCTGGATCGTGGAAACGGCAGGCGATATCACACATCTTGATATGCCCGCATTGGATGAATTACAGCGTTAGTGCTGGATAGGAATGAGATACTGAAATTCGATGATATGATTCGCTGCTTCCTTTTCTCGTTCATTGGTATTGGTGAGATAATAGCGTTCGATATCGTATCCTTTCCTGCGTGTCAGATTTAGCATTGGCAAGCAAATACCATAGACGGTGAACAGGAAATCCTGTAAGCCATCTTTGGTGCCATAGTAACTAAATGAGACATACTCTCCAGCTGGCAATGTAACAGGTTGGCTACCTGCTACATCAAACTGCGCATATTTGGGTTCTACCGCTGTCGTGTAGAACACTGTCTGCTCATCTTCTTTTTCTGGATTGAGAATAGCGTGGTGAAGGCCATAAAGCACAGGCGGTAACACTTCTGCATTTTGCAGATAGTATGTCCAGAAATTATGGCGCATTTCAGTACAAGAACTGGACCACTGTTCCAGCGTATAGGAACAGGTCTGTTCTATACCAACCAGTGGCTGTTCCTCCAGCGTGATATATATTGCTTCGGGAATATGCCGCTTATCCAGTAATATGGGGGGGCAAATGCCGGCTGCGCACCATTCCTCACTGAGCCGATAAAGTGCCGGAGTTTTATTGAATTGTTTTTTAAATGCACGAGTGAAAGTTTGTTGGGAGTCAAACCGGTATTGTAAAGCAATATCCAGAATAGGGCGGCTGGTTAAACGCAAAGCAACAGCTGCCCGCGATAACCTTCTGGCACGGATATAGGAGCCAATAGCCTGGCCGGTAACATCTTTAAACATACGTTGCAGGTGCCATTTAGAATAACCTGCTTTGGCTGCAACATTGTTGAGTGATAACGGTTGATCCAGATGATTATCTAGCCAACGTAATAAATCACGAATGATGCTGGTTTGATCCATACATATCCTTAGTCATTAAGACCAGAAAGAATAATATAAGAGCCTATACCATTAGGCTATTTTGTTTGCTATTTGAACAGGCCCGCAAGTTAAGTGAAACGAATCATTCACATGTATTGTGTACGTTCTGGTTTCTGCGTGCTGTTCGTGTTCATAATTTATTGACAAGAGTAGCATTCAACAATAACTCTACTGGATATAAACACTAAGTGTAAGACAAGTCTTCTATTTACAATAGGATACTTATTCGTATTATTATTTCACTCATTACTTTATGAAATTATATTAATGAGTAACTATTATTGTTGGTGTTATTACCACCCTGTTTGGTATTAGCGTGGTGGAATTTTAGGCTTAATTAATTAAGGTATGAGATTATATATGTTAAAAATCATAAAGATATTAGTAGCAACTACATTGTTGTTCGTACCTTTGGCTACTCAGGCTGAAGAAATTGGCTCGGTAGACACTGTTTTTAAATTTATCGGGCCAGATCACAAAATTGTGGTGGAAGCGTTTGATGATCCAGATGTTAAAAATGTGACTTGTTACCTGAGCAGAGCAAAAACAGGTGGAATAAAAGGGGGATTGGGGCTTGCAGAAGATACCGCTGATGCGGCTATTTCCTGCCAACAAGTCGGATCCATTGAACTGACAGACAAAATTAAAAAGGGCGGTAAGAAGGGTCAGATTGTTTTCCAGAAACGCACTTCACTGGTGTTTAAAAAACTTCAGGTTGTTCGTTTTTACGATGCAAACCGTAATGCATTAGTCTATCTGACTTATTCTGACAAAATGATTGATGGTTCACCAAAGAATGCGATCAGTGCTGTACCCATTATGCCGTGGAAAGTTGCGGAAAACTGAGAGGCAGGATGGGGTTCCTCATGGATATCCCATCCTGTTATTTATTTTATACCCTTCATCTTTCAAGTTGCTGCTTTGTTGGCTGCGTTCACTTGCCGCCGCGCTGCAACTTGAAATCTATTGGGTATAGATATATCGATGATTCACACTACACTTCTAAATCACCGCAGAAACGATAACCTTCGCCATGAATGGTGGCAATAATTTCCATCGTATCTGGGTTAGATTCGAAATGTTTACGGATACGCCGGATAGTCACATCAACAGTACGGTCATGAGGTTTCAGTTCACGGCCTGTCATCTTTTTCAATAATTCTGCGCGAGTCTGGATCTTACCCGGATTTTCACAGAAATGAAGCATGGCGCGGAACTCACTGCGTGGCAATTTGTATTGCTCACCAGCCGGGCTGATCAGAGAACGGCTATTGATATCCAATTCCCAGCCATTGAATTTGTAGCTCTCAACCTGGCGTCGCTCCTCGGTGACAGTACTCAGATTCATGGTACGGGAAAGCAGGTTGCGGGCCCGAATAGTTAATTCTCGTGGGTTAAAGGGTTTGGTGATGTAATCATCCGCACCAATTTCCAACCCAAGGATCTTGTCTACCTCATTATCACGGCCGGTCAGGAACATTAAAGCAACATTCGCTTGCTCACGTAATTCGCGGGCAAGTAACAAGCCATTTTTGCCTGGAAGATTAATATCCATAATCACCAGGTTGATGTCACTGTCTGACAGAATATGGTGCATTTCTGAACCATCGGTGGCTTCATAAACAATATACCCTTCAGCTTCGAAAATGCTTTTCAGGGTATTGCGAGTGACAATTTCGTCTTCAACAATCAAAATGTGCGGGGTTTGCATGGTTGCTACCTAGAATCGCTTAAAATAAAATCAGAATGACTCAAACTACTCTTATCTCAGGATATTTACTGGTTATTGTTTGTCATCACTGAAATTATAGCTTAAGTCAGTAATAACATTTATTGATATGTTTTACACTGAAAGTAAAAGTTGTTTTTCCTTTGTGGGCATATACCCGAAAAAACTAGCTAAACAGTGTTATGTTAGTCTATTAACAGCAATATAACAGCTTGCAATGCATTTACCATCTAAAAAAACTACCTTTTATTGACGTACATCAAAATTGATTGTAGCACGTTAATATTATTTATATTTGTTATTTTATACCTTGTACTATGTCAGGCAAATGACAAATTCCTGTTAACGCACTGAGCGTTGTTGTGTAAAAAACAATCTACAATAAGCTTGCCGGCGAACAAAAATAATTGATTTTTATTAAAAGACAAAACATATTGTTAATTTTGTTAAAAATAGATTTAACAACTAAAATATTACGTTCAGTAAGATATATTTGTTGGTATCGATGACTATGAAATGAATTATTCCAATGGGAAAAATACCAAAAAAATAAGATTATTTAGATAAAATGTTTGACTTTGTGAACGAATTCATTTAACCAGTATAGGGTCGAACCAATTAAATGACAGACAGGAACCTATGCAAACTATCAGCCTGAAAACGACAATTATTATCACCACCGGAACTACACGTTACGGGGCGGGCTGACGCATATATTAAGATAGAGAGAAAAGCCCGCATCCAAATCAGATGCGGGCTTTTTTTTGGCGCAAAATCAGGAGAAAAATGTTAATGCGAGTGCTTAAATTTGGAGGAACTTCGGTCGCTAATTGCCAGCGTGTGCAGAGCGTCGCCGATATTGCAGAGAAAAAACATTCTCAGGGAGGGGTTGCGTTAGTGCTTTCTGCCCCGGCAAAAATTACCAACCATTTAGTGGCGATGATCGAAAAAACTGCGGCTGGGCAAGATGTTATTACCCATATGCACGATGCAGAGCAGATCTTTGCTGATTTATTACAGGGGTTAGCGCAAGCACAACCTGGTTTCGATTATGAGCGGTTAAAAATGGTGGTGGAGCAAGAATTTGCTCAATTGAAACAGGTTCTGCATGGTATTGCATTACTGGGTCAATGCCCGGACAGCATTAACGCTTCCCTGATTTGCCGTGGTGAAAAACTCTCTATCGCAATCATGGAGTCTGTATTGCAGACACGTGGTCACAAAGTCACGGTAATTGATCCGGTAAAAAATCTGTTGGCACAAGGTCATTACCTTGAATCTACGGTAGACATTAATGAGTCTACCAAGCGCATTTCTTCTCTGAATATTCCTGATGACCATATTGTCCTGATGGCTGGATTTACTGCCGGCAATGATAAAGGGGAGTTGGTTGTCCTGGGGCGAAATGGTTCTGACTATTCTGCTGCTGTCTTGGCTGCTTGTTTGCGGGCTGAATGCTGCGAAATCTGGACGGATGTAGATGGCGTTTATACCTGTGATCCCAGAGTTGTACCGGATGCACGGCTATTAAAAGGCATGTCCTATCAGGAAGCGATGGAACTCTCTTATTTCGGTGCTAAAGTGCTTCATCCGCGGACTATCGCCCCGATTGCTCAATTCCAAATCCCTTGTTTGATTAAAAATACAGCTAATCCAGACGCGCCGGGAACACTTATTGGTGACGGTCAGCAAGATGAAAGTACGCCGGTAAAAGGAATTACCAACCTGGGCAATATGGCAATGATCAACGTATCAGGCCCTGGTATGAAGGGGATGGTTGGTATGGCCGCAAGGGTATTTGCTGTCATGTCCCGCAAAGGGATCTCTGTTGTATTGATTACTCAGTCATCTTCAGAATACAGCATCAGCTTCTGTGTCCCTCAACGTGAATTGGAACGTGCTCGTCAGGCGTTGAGTGAAGAATTCTATCTCGAACTGAAAGATGGTGTTCTTGATCCTCTGGATGTAATGGAAAATCTTTCCATTATCTCTGTTGTGGGTGATGGTATGCGTACCTTGCGTGGCATCTCTGCCCGTTTCTTCTCCGCACTGGCTCGCGGTAATATCAATATTGTCGCTATCGCACAGGGATCTTCTGAACGTTCTATCTCCGCGGTTATCGACAATGAAATGGCAACGACAGCGGTTCGTCTATGCCATCAGATGTTATTTAATACCGATCAGGTGATCGAGCTCTTTGTTGTTGGTGTCGGTGGTGTTGGCAGCGTTTTGCTTGAGCAGATCCGTCGTCAGCAAACCTGGCTGAAGCAAAAGCACATTGATTTACGGGTATGTGGTATCGCCAATTCACGAGCCATGCTGACGGAAATGAGAGGTATTTGTCTTGATAACTGGCAGCAGTGTTTATCAGAGGCCAAAGAGCCATTCAGTCTAAGCCGTCTGATACGCCTGGAGAAAGAGTACCATTTGCTTAATCCGGTAATAGTAGATTGTACCTCCAGTCAGCAAATTGCTGACCAATATGCCAGTTTCCTGAGTGATGGTTTCAACGTGGTAACGCCGAATAAGAAAGCCAATACTTCGTCAATGGCTTATTATCGTCAGATCCGTAAGGCAGCAGAGAAATCTAAACGTAAATTTCTGTATGACACCAATGTGGGTGCGGGTCTGCCAGTTATTGAGAACTTGCAAAATCTGCTTAACGCGGGTGATGAACTGGTGCAGTTCAATGGTATTCTTTCCGGTTCTCTCTCTTTCATTTTTGGTATGTTGGATGAAGGAATGTCGTTATCGCAGGCGACTTTACTGGCGAAAGAGAAAGGCTATACCGAACCGGATCCGCGTGATGATCTCTCCGGTATGGATGTTGCCCGTAAGCTGTTGATCCTCGCCCGTGAATCAGGTTATGAACTTGAACTGGCGGATATTGATGTGGAGCCTGTGCTGCCAGTCTCTTTTGATAGTAGCGGTAGTGTGGATACTTTTCTTGAGCATTTGCCCCTTCTTGATCAAGTTTTCAGCCAGCGGGTGGCAGAAGCGAAGGAACAAGGAAAAGTGTTGCGCTATGTTGGCATGATTGAACATGGCCGGTGCAGGGTGAAAATCTCCGCAGTAGATGGCAATGATCCGCTTTATAAAGTCAAAAATGGCGAAAATGCGCTGGCATTCTACACACGCTACTACCAACCAATACCGTTGGTGCTGCGGGGTTACGGGGCAGGTAATGATGTCACTGCCGCAGGTGTTTTTGCAGATATGCTGCGTACTTTATCCTGGAAACAGGGAGTTTAATTGTGGTTAAAGTCTATGCGCCCGCATCCATCGGGAACGTCAGTGTTGGGTTTGATGTGCTGGGAGCAGCGGTCTCTCCGGTTGATGGTACTTTGTTAGGTGACTGTGTTACTGTCCGGGCCGCGGAGAGTTTTAGTTTGCGTAATGAAGGGCGGTTTGTCGGAAAGTTACCTGCGGAGCCGGAATACAATATCGTTTATCAGTGCTGGCAGCTGTTCTGCCAGCATTTAGGTAAACAATTACCCGTGGAGATGACGCTGGAAAAGAATATGCCAATTGGTTCTGGTCTTGGCTCCAGTGCTTGTTCTGTTGTGGCGGGTTTAATGGCGCTGAACGAATTTACGGGGCGTCCATTCAGTGAACACCAATTACTGGAAATGATGGGGCAACTGGAAGGGCGCATTTCCGGCAGCATTCACTATGATAATGTCGCTCCATGCTACCTCGGTGGTTTGCAATTGATTATGGAACAGGAGGACATTATCTGTCAGTCGGTGCCGTCATTTGATGAGTGGCTATGGGTGATGGCCTATCCGGGGATCAAAGTTTCCACTGCGGAAGCCAGAGCCATTTTACCGGCAAAATATTCTAAACAGGATGTTATCGACCACGGACGTTTTCTGGCCGGTTTTATTCATGCCTGCCATACACGGCAGCCAGAATTGGCAGCCAGATTGATGAAAGATGTGGTTGCTGAACCGTATCGGACGCAACTGCTCCCGGGTTTTGCCAAGGCTCGTGAGGCAGCAAAAGCGATAGGTGCATTGACCTGTGGTATTTCTGGTTCTGGCCCGACGTTATTTTCCATTTGTAATGATATGACTACCGCAGAGAAAATGGCTCAGTGGCTGCAACAGCATTATGTTCAGAATGATGAAGGTTTTGTACACATTTGCCGTCTGGATCTCGCAGGCGCACGACAGATAGGGTAACGGAACGGATGAAACTGTATAACTTAAAAGACAACAACGAGCAGGTGAGTTTTGCACAGGCGGTAAAGCAGGGGTTAGGCAAACAACAAGGGCTTTTCTTTCCGCAAGATTTACCAGAATTTAACCGTGAAGAAATTGCTCAACTACTGAAACTGGATTTTGTTACCCGCAGCAGCCATATTCTTTCGGCGTTTATTGGTGATGAGATTCCGCCAGAACAACTGGCGGCACGGGTTAAGAGCGCTTTTACTTTCCCGGCGCCGGTGGCAAAAGTGGAAGATGATGTTGCAACACTGGAATTGTTCCACGGCCCGACTCTGGCATTTAAAGATTTTGGTGGTCGTTTTATGGCGCAAATGCTGGCACAGGTTGCTGGTGAGCAGCCTGTGACTATCTTGACCGCGACTTCCGGCGATACTGGTGCAGCGGTAGCACACGCCTTTTATGGGTTGAACAATGTACAGGTGGTGATCCTGTATCCGCAGGGAAAAATCAGCCCGCTACAGGAAAAACTGTTCTGTACATTGGGCGGTAATATTCATACGGTAGCGATTGATGGTGATTTCGATGATTGCCAGGCACTGGTTAAGCAGGCGTTTGATGATAATGAGTTAAAACAAGCTCTGTATCTCAATTCAGCTAACTCAATTAACATCAGCCGCTTGTTGGCGCAAATTTGCTATTACTTTGAGGCAGTTGCTCAATTACCAGAAGATAAACGTGAACAACTGGTTATCTCTGTACCAAGTGGGAATTTTGGTGATTTGACCGCAGGTTTATTGGCGAAATCAATGGGGCTGCCGGTAAAACGCTTTATTGCTGCGACGAATGTTAACGATACGGTTCCACGTTATCTGACCGATGGAAAATGGGCGCCTCATCAGACAGTTGCCACGCTTTCCAATGCAATGGATGTTAGTCAGCCAAACAACTGGCCGCGTATTGAAGAGCTGTTTTGTCGTAGATCCTGGCCGTTAAGTGAATTGAGCCATGGTGTAGTCAGTGATGAAGTGACTAAAGAGACGATTAAGGCGCTGGCTAAATTGGGTTATATCTCTGAACCTCATGCGGCAGTTGCTTACCGTGTTCTGCGTAATCAGTTGCAAAAAGATGAATACGGGCTGTTTCTCGGTACGGCTCATCCGGCTAAATTTAAAGAGAGTGTGGAGCAAATTCTGGGTGAGGAATTACCATTGCCTGAAGCGCTGGCAGAACGGGCTGATTTAGCGTTGTTGTCCCATTATTTACCCGCAAATTTTGCTGAATTACGTGCTTTCCTGATGGAAAGAGCACCAGAGTAATTAAGAAAATAAACGCCGCACAGATCGTGCGGCGTTTATATCAATAATAAAAGTTTTAATGTTGCTCTGGGCGTTTAAATACCAGCTCGTTCCCTTTGGATAACGACTCATCGAATGCGTAGCCATCCAGATTAAACTCCACCAGATGGTCAGCTTGGGTTAGCTGATTTTGAATAATAAACCGGCTCATCAGCCCACGGGCTTTTTTCGCATAAAAGCTGATGATTTTATATTTACCGTTTTTCTCATCAAGGAATACGGGTTTGATAATTTTACCGGCTAATTTTTTCGTATTAACGGATTTGAAGTATTCATCGGAAGCCAGATTAACCAATATATTATCGCCTTGCTGCTCTAGGGCTTCATTGATCTTTTCAGTGATCAGATCTCCCCAGAAAGAATAGAGATCTTTACCGCGTTTATTTTCCAGTTTGATCCCCATTTCCAACCGGTAAGGTTGCATCAGATCCAAAGGACGAAGCACACCGTAAAGACCAGACAGGATCCGCAGATGAGCCTGAGCAAAATCAAACTCCCTATCGGAAAAAATCTCAGCCTGCATACCGGTATAAACATCACCTTTAAATGCCAGAATAGCCTGACGTGCATTTTCTGGTGTGAAATCAGCATGCCATTCGCCAAAACGGGCGGCATTCAGACCGGCGAGTTTATCGCTGATACCCATCAGGCTGGCAATTTGAGCAGGCGTCAGTTCTCGACAAATACTGATTAACTGCTTTGACTGGTCGAGTAATTCTGGCTGGCTGTATTTTTCCGTGGCAAGCAGGCTTTCATAATCAAGGGTTTTGGCAGGTGAAATAGTAATAAGCATAACGTCATCCCGGTTGTTCAGATTGAGTTACTTTAACAAAAACTCAGGTGAAAAGAACAATAACAACGATAGCGAAAACTGCCTGGCAGTGTTCTGCGGAGTTCTCCCCCTAAATTTTCCTTGAGAGTGAAGCGAACTTTAAGAAACCCCCACCAGAGTCACTGGTGACTTAGCGGTGGGAGCAAGTCACAATCAGTTGAGTTGTAAAATGATTAAAGTAACGGTCGTGACGACAGATACAGGATCGAAAACGGTTGCGAGTAAGTGACTGTGAATGATCGTTTTTACCGCCTTGCAGCAAGGTCTTAGCGTGTTATTATCAATGGATGGCTCAGTAACAATGCCTCAATTTCACGCATAACGATGAGATATGACAAAATGACCGATAAATTAACCTCCCTGCGTAAACTGACAACAGTAGTAGCAGATACCGGGGATATTGCGGCGATGAAACTTTATCAGCCACAAGATGCTACAACTAACCCATCTCTGATCCTTAACGCTGCACAGATCCCTGAATACCGCAAACTCATTGATGAAGCCATTGCGTGGGCGCGTGAACAAAGTGATTCCCGTGAGCAGCAGATTGTGGATGCCAGCGATAAACTGGCTGTGAATATTGGTCTGGAAATTCTGCAACTGATCCCTGGCCGTATCTCTACAGAAGTGGATGCTCGTCTGTCTTATGACACCGAAAGCAGTGTCGCTAAAGCTAAACGCCTGATTAAGCTGTATAACGAGGCGGGTATCAGCAATGATCGTATTCTGATCAAACTTGCTTCAACCTGGCAGGGTATCCGTGCAGCTGAACAGTTAGAAAAAGAAGGTATTAACTGTAACTTGACTCTGCTGTTCTCTTTCGCTCAGGCTCGAGCTTGCGCAGAAGCGGGTGTTTATCTGATTTCGCCATTCGTTGGCCGTATCCTCGACTGGTATAAAGCGAACAGCGATCAGAAAGAGTACGCTCCGCACGAAGATCCGGGCGTAGTTTCTGTGACGGAAATCTATCAATATTATAAAGAACATGGCTATGACACTGTTGTAATGGGTGCAAGTTTCCGTAATTCCGGTGAGATCCTGGAATTAGCGGGTTGTGACCGTTTAACTATTGCACCAGCGCTGCTGAAAGAGCTGTCTGAAACTCAGGGTGAGGTTGAATGCAAGCTGGGTTATAGCGGTGAAATTAAAGCGCGCCCGGCGCCACTGAATGAAGCTCAGTTCTATTGGGGACATCATCAGGATGCAATGGCTACAGAAAAACTGGCGGATGGTATCCGTAAATTTGCTGTAGATCAGGGCAAACTTGAGAAGATGATCGCTGATCTGCTGTAATTACAGGTTATAAACTATTCTTTTTGTTTTAAAGGCGGCATAATTAGCCGCCTTTTTGCTGTTAGTTAATTATGTATTATTGAGGTTTGTATGAATGAATTGCGCATTGGCCTGGTATCCGTCTCTGATCGTGCATCAAGCGGTGTTTATCAGGACAAAGGGATTCCGGCACTGGAAAAGTGGTTAAAAAGTGCTATTACAACACCTTTCAGTATAGAAACTCGTCTAATCCCTGATGAGCAGATTATCATTGAACAAACCCTGTGCGAGCTGGTAGATGAAATCGGCTGTCATCTGGTTTTGACTACCGGTGGAACCGGCCCCGCACGCCGTGATGTGACTCCTGATGCAACATTGGCTGTTGCAGATCGTGAAATGCCAGGCTATGGCGAACAGATGCGTCAGATCAGCCTGAAATTTGTTCCAACAGCAATCCTATCCCGCCAGGTTGGCGTTATCCGCAAACAGGCTCTTATTTTGAACTTACCAGGGCAACCAAAAGCAATAGCAGAAACGCTGGAAGGTTTGAAAGACGAAAATGGCAATGTTCTGGTATCCGGCATTTTTGCCAGTGTGCCATATTGTATCCAATTACTAGATGGCCCATATGTCGAAACCGATGATAAAGTAGTTGCTGCTTTTAGGCCGAAAAGTGCTCGTCGCTGAACAATGAACTAACTGTGGAAGGAATCAAAAAAATCGAGCTTTTATCTGACACTTATCGAAAGGCAACTTCAACATTATAAGTCTATAATTCATTTAACATGTTGATTAGTTGTTTGGAATAAATTCCGAGGTGAAAAAATGAAACGGTCAAAAAAAGCAAAGATAATTGGTTTTATTTTTGGTTTTGCATTGGTTATGAGTGCAATGTTTCCAATGATAACACTAGCAACGGAAACAAAGACGACGGTAGCCCAGTTAATTAATCAGCGTCTTTCTTACATGAAAGATGTGGCAGGATATAAGGCTGAAAACCATTTACCTGTTGAGGTTATGGCTCAGGAAGATAAGGTGCTTGCCAAATCAATAAGTGAAGCCGAGTCTTTTGGATTAAGCGGAGAGTCAGTCAGGCCATTTATTATAATCCAGATGGACGCCGCGAAGGCGATTCAATATCGTTATCGGGCCGATTGGTTGTCAATTCCTGAAAATGGCTGGCAGCCAAAACCGTTAGATGATGTTCGTATTAAAATTAGCGGGTTAAGTACTGAAATTCTCCAACAGATTGCTATTCTGCTAAAAGACGGAGAAAAGATAGATGCTTCTGACAAGGAAATGTTTATGGCAAATATTCAGCAACATAACTTAAAGGATTCGGATAAACAGCAAATTTTTGCTGCGCTTGAAAAAGTGAAATTGAAATAATAGTTGCACCTTACTCTTTAGTAAAAATCGGACTGAGTTCCCTTCAAGTGATCTACTATTTCGAAATCTTATTTATAACAATAAGTTAATAATTCTCATATAGTTAATATCTATTAGCTAATCGTTTATTTTTTCTATGGATCTTATTACGGATATATTGAATAGTTCTTTGACTCTGTTAATAAATTTCCTGACTTAATTGCAATTAAAGATGGCGAACGAAGATTGACTTACAGATAACTTGATGCATTTGTTTTTGAATTGTGGGTAGCGTTATCGTATGGTGCTTCAATGTGCATCATTGATTTTGAAACACTTTTTCATAAAAACCGGTTTTATGAAACGGTAATTGAAAATAAAATCGCAATAGCGTTTATTACTACTTCTTTGATTAATAATAGGATTTTAGATAACTTTATTGGTCTTACATCATTTCGGCGGCTTTATTCAAGTGATATGCCATTAGTGCTATTTAACAGCTTCAAGGTGTACTGGATGATATGATATCGGTTAATTTCTATCATAGAAAACATATCGCTTAAGGCATAGTTACCACTGAATTCAGAGTGAGAAGTGTACTAACTATATAAATCTAAGAACAAAGCAGCTTGAGCAGTAACGCTATAGTGCGGTTTAAAGCCGATTGAAAGCAACGACAGGCTGCCTGAATAGAGAGAATCATTTGTCATGGCAACATTAAAAATATTGACTATTCCAGATGAACGACTGAGGCAAAAGTGTGTTGAAGTTGCAAATATTGAAGAGATCCAAGGTCTTATCGATGACATGCTTGATACCATGTACAACACGGATAATGGAATCGGTTTGGCCGCACCGCAAGTTGGACGAAAAGAAGCGGTGGTGATCATTGACATTTCAGCGAATCGAGATCAGCCCTTGATTCTGGTCAACCCAAAGATCGTTGAGAAAGAACGCAGTGTCATAGGGCAAGAAGGATGTTTGTCTGTCCCAGGATATTACGCTGATGTGGAAAGATTTGAAAAAGTAAAAGTTGAAGCATTAAACCGGCATGGTGAGGCAATCACGGTGGAAAGTGAAGATTTCCTGGCTATTGTGATGCAACATGAAATTGATCATCTCCATGGCAAGATTTTTATTGATTACTTATCACCATTGAAAAGGCAAATGGCGTTGAAAAAAATTAAAAAATATCACAATAACAGAGCATCTTAACCAAATTTAAATCCAAAATAGTCAAGGGGCAGAACTGAAACGTCGATGTCATGTGGATGACGTTCCGGCAGTTGTGGTAAAGCCCCTTGAATGGTTAGCTTATTTCAAACACAACCCCGTAGATTAGGTACTACAGCCGTAGAAACAAAAAAATATATACGCTTACCACCGTCCTGTATTCTTACTGTACAACGATACCTAATAACGCCATCGGCGCGAGGACGTTTCACTATGTTATAATAGGCCGTTCTTCATCTCTCATGCGTCAGTACACCATTGTATAAGTGTACTGGATAGTGCACCGGTAAATCGAAAATAACCTAAAATGTCTTAAAATGCACGAAAATAAAGAAACTGAAAAATACATAGAAAACATAGGAATACAAGAATCTCCGCATAGATTATGGCAAGGCCGCTTCTCCGTTGCCCCAATGCTCGATTGGACAGATCGTCATTGCCGTTATTTTCATCGTCTATTAACTAAGCAAACGCTGTTGTATACAGAAATGGTGACAACCGGGGCAATTATTCATGGTAAAGGCGATTATCTGGCATACAACAAAGAAGAAAGCCCAATAGCATTACAACTGGGTGGAAGTGATCCACAAGCGTTAGCGCATTGTGCCCAAATCGCTCAGGAACGTGGCTATGATGAAATTAACCTGAATGTAGGTTGCCCTTCGGACCGGGTGCAAAATGGTCGTTTTGGCGCTTGTCTGATGGGAGATGCCGAACTGGTAGCAGATTGTGTTAAAGCAATGCAGGATGTGGTCAGTGTGCCGATCACGGTTAAAACCCGTATTGGTATTGATGAACAGGATAGTTACGAATTCCTGTGCGATTTTATTGATACGGTTGTGCAACACAGTGGCTGCAATATATTTACCATTCATGCACGCAAAGCCTGGCTTTCTGGTTTAAGCCCAAAAGAAAACCGTGAGATTCCACCATTGGATTACCCGCGGGTTTATCAACTGAAAAAAGATTTTCCTCAACTAACAATTGCTATCAATGGTGGTATTAAATCGCTGGAAGAAGCAAAACAGCATCTGCAACATGTGGATGGTGTTATGGTCGGGCGTGAAGCGTACCAGAATCCGTCTATTCTGGCACATGTTGATCATGAATTATTTGATTCTTCGATTCCGGTGGTCAATTCAATTGAAGCCATCAGAGCGCTCTATCCTTATATAGAGCAAGAGCTTTCAAAAGGAACATATCTGGGTCATATCACCCGCCATATTTTAGGCATTTTTCAGGGGATTCCGGGCGCGCGTCAGTGGCGTCGTCATCTGAGTGAAAATGCTCATAAACTGGGGGCAGATATTTCCGTTGTGGAACAGGCGTTAGCAATGGTAACTGAGCGGATGTAATATCCGCTCGTTTTACCGTTAAGGGATCAGTAAACTTGATCCTTGAGTAGCTCGACTTTCCAACGTTTGGTGCGCTCTTATCACTTCACTTAGTGGGAATTTCTGGGTTTCTGGGACATCTACATTAATTTTGCCGCTGGTAATCAGAGCGAATAGCTCTTTGCTGGCCTCATCTAACTCTTCGCGGGTCGAAATATAGCCGGCGATAGAAGGGCGGGTAACAAACAGTGAGCCTTTCTGATTTAAAATCCCCAAATCGACACCCGTAACTGGCCCAGATGCATTACCAAAACTAACCATCAAACCGTGGCGTTTCAGGCAATCCAGTGAGTTTAGCCAGGTGGATTTACCTACGGAGTCATAAACTACACCCACTTTTTCACCGTTGGTTATTTCATAAACTCGCTCAACAATATTTTCACGGTTATAGTTAATAACTTGCCATGCACCAGCATCTTTAGCGCGTTGAACTTTCTCATCGGAGCCAACAGTTCCGATAAGTTTTGCACCCAAGGCTTTTGCCCATTGGCAAGCAATCAGTCCAACGCCACCAGCGGCGGCATGAAACAAAAAGGGTTCGTCTGGTTGAATCTTGTAGGTACGGCGCAGAAGATAGTAAACCGTTAACCCTTTCAAAAAAGAAGCGGCTGCTTGCTCGAAGGAGATGGCATCCGGCAGAACAGCGACTTTACTTTCCGGGACATTATGCACTTCACTGTAAGCGCCCAAAGTTGATTGCGCATAGACCACACGGTCACCCACTTTTATGGAGGTTACGGCAGAACCCACTTTGCTAACTACGCCTGCGGCCTCCGTACCCAGGCCGCTTGGCAGGTACGCCGGTGGATATAGCCCGCTACGGATATAAGTATCAATATAATTGATTCCAATAGCTCTGTTTTCTATTTGTACTTCATCTTTAGCAAGTGCTGCGGGTGTGAATTCACAATATTTCAGGACTTCAGGGCCGCCAGTTGCGGAAAATTCGATATGCTTTGCCATGACTCAACCTCGTAAATGTAGGGAGAATGTTTTCACGTAGTAGTTGAACTGATTGTAAACGGGCTTTAATGTGTCAGGAATAATTACAAACTATATGTAATTACTCAAGGCACTTCATAGCGTATACTCATGCGTCGTTACAGGTTTATCAGTAGATTATTGCGGGATTCATGGCGGGAAAAAAATCAACTCACAACAAAATGGCTGAACCAAAAGATCGCCAAATGGAAGGGCTGAAGCTTCCGCCACACTCTTTGGAAGCGGAGCAATCCGTGTTAGGTGGTTTAATGCTGGATAACGAGCGTTGGGATAATGTTTCCGAACGAGTCACCAGCAATGATTTTTTCAGCCGCCCACACCGACGTATTTTTTCTGAAATGCAGCGGTTGCTGGAGATGGGCAACCCCATCGACCTGATTACGTTATCTGAATCTCTTGAGCAGAGTGGAGATCTGAGCAATGTAGGCGGCTTTGCTTATCTGGCCGAATTATCCAAAAATACGCCAAGTGCGGCTAACATTAATGCTTATGCGGATATTGTCCGCGAACGTGCTGTTGTCCGCGATATGATCGCCGTAGCAAATGAAATTGCAGATGCGGGTTACGATCCTCAGGGAAGGAGCAGTGAAGAGTTATTGGATCTTGCTGAATCGCGGGTATTCCAGATCGCAGAAAACCGTGCCAGTAAAGATGAAGGGCCGAAAGGAATAGAACGGATCCTTGAGGAAACCGTCGAGCGTATTGAGCAACTCTATCAGCGTCCTCATGATGGCGTAACCGGTGTTTCTACCGGTTACCAGGATCTGGATAAGAAAACCGCAGGGTTACAAAAATCAGATCTGATCATCGTAGCCGCTCGTCCTTCTATGGGTAAAACCACTTTCGCCATGAACCTGTGTGAAAACGCCGCCATGATGCAGGACAAACCTGTTCTGATCTTCAGTCTTGAGATGCCTGGCAACCAGATCATGATGCGTATGTTGGCATCCCTTTCACGGGTGGATCAAACCCGTATCCGTACAGGTCAACTTGATGATGAGGATTGGGCGCGGATCTCCAGTACGATGGGGATATTGCTGGAAAAACGCAATATGTATATTGATGACTCTTCCGGCCTGACACCAACCGAAGTGCGTTCCCGTGCCCGGCGTGTTTTCCGGGAAAATGGCGGGTTGAGCCTCATTATGATCGACTACCTGCAATTAATGCGGGTTCCGTCTTTATCTGATAACCGTACTTTGGAAATTGCAGAAATTTCCCGTTCACTCAAAGCGTTGGCTAAAGAACTTCAGGTACCGGTAGTTGCACTTTCTCAGCTCAACCGTAGCCTTGAACAACGGGCAGATAAACGCCCGGTTAACTCTGATTTACGTGAATCCGGCTCTATTGAGCAGGATGCCGACCTGATTATGTTTATCTATCGTGACGAAGTTTACCATGAGAGCAGCGACATGAAAGGTGTGGCTGAAATCATTCTTGGTAAGCAGCGTAACGGTCCAATCGGTACAATTCGCCTGACATTTAATGGTCAGTGGTCGCGGTTTGATAACTATGCCGGACCGAGTTATGACGACGAATAAGTATTAACCACCAGAGAATTAATCAATAAAGGAATAAAATGAAAGCGGCAACCGCAGTTATTGACCGCCGCGCTCTGCGACATAACCTGCAACGGGTAAGGGCTCTCGCCCCTGAAAGCAATCTTATTGCAGTTGTGAAAGCAAACGCTTATGGCCACGGTTTACTGGAAACAGCACATACGCTGGAAGACGCCGATTGTTTCGGTGTAGCGCGAATTGGTGAAGCATTGACGTTACGCCATGGTGGTATCGTCAAACCGATTCTGTTATTAGAAGGATTCTTTGATGCGGCTGACCTGCCTGTACTGGTAGCCAACCATATTGAGACGGTGGTGCACAGCGTTGAGCAATTGGAAGCACTTGAGCAGGCTGAATTATCTCATCCGATAAAAGTGTGGATGAAACTGGATAGCGGAATGCACCGTCTCGGTGTTCGGCCAGAAGATGCGGAAACTTTCTATGAACGGTTAAGTCGTTGCCAAAATGTGCGGCAGCCCGTCAATATTGTCAGCCATTTCAGCAGGGCTGATGAACCCACCGTAGACACAACCCGCCAGCAGATAGCTTGTTTTCAAGCTTTCTGTGCTAACAAACCGGGAGAAAAGTCTATTGATGCGTCGGGGGGGATCCTGTTGTGGCCGGAAGCCCATCAGAACTGGGTGCGCCCTGGGATTATGATGTATGGAGTATCGCCATTGCCAGATAAAACGGCGGCGGATTTTAACCTGATCCCAGCGATGACATTAAAATCGAGTTTGATTGCGGTTCGTAAACACAAAGCCAGTGAGTCAGTCGGTTATGGTGGAACTTGGGTCAGTGAGCGGGATACCTGGCTTGGTGTTGTGGCTATTGGTTATGGCGATGGCTATCCGCGCAGTGCTCCCTCAGGAACGCCAATACTTGTTAATGGGCGTGAAGTGCCGATTGTTGGCCGTGTTTCAATGGATATGATATCTATTGATTTGGGGCCGGATGCTACAGATAAAGTCGGTGATGAAGTGGTTCTCTGGGGGGATGTACTGCCAGTGGAACGGGTTGCTGAATGCACGGGTATCATTACTTACGAGCTAATGACTAAACTCACTTCCCGAGTTGCAATGGAATATCTGGACGAATGATGCTATAGGCTATATTGTTTGTTGAATAACTGATTGACAAGGAGTATAGCCTGATGTTCCAGAATGTTGATGCTTATGCCGGTGATCCTATTCTTTCGCTGGCTGAAGAATTTAAAAAAGATCCTCGTGCGGAAAAAATTAATCTGAGCATTGGGCTGTATTACGATGAGCAAGGTGTAACTCCGCAATTGCAGGCTGTGGCTACCGCCGAAGAGCAACTTCGTGCGATGTCACAAACTGCCTCTCTTTATCTGCCAATGGAAGGGCTGCAATCATATCGTCTTGCTGTTCAGGAACTGCTATTTGGTAAAGATCACCCCATGTTGCAACAACAGCGGGTGGCAACAATTCAAGCGTTAGGTGGTTCTGGCGGTCTGAAAGTTGGTGCTGATTTTCTGCATCGGTATTTTCCTGATTCAGAAGTGTGGTGCAGTGATCCAACCTGGGAAAACCACGCGGCTATTTTTACTGGCGCAGGTGTGAAGGTGAACTATTACCCTTATTTTGATGAACAGACCAAAGGGGTAAAATTCAGTGAAATGCTGGAAACATTCAAAAAATTGCCGGCAAAAAGCATAGTTTTGATGAATCCTTGTTGCCATAACCCAACGGGATCGGATCTGACAGATGATCAATGGGATCAGGTTGTTCAGATTGTTGAAGAAAGGGAACTTTTGCCATTTCTTGATATTGCGTATCAGGGGCTTGCAGATGGCATGGAAGCAGATGCTTATGCCATTCGCGCTATGGCGACAGCCGGTTTGCCTTTCCTGGTAAGCAACTCCTTCTCCAAGATATTTTCTATGTATGGTGAACGCGTTGGTGGCTTGTCTGTTGTTTGTGATGATGCCCAGATCAAAGATCGGGTGTTTGGACAGTTGAAGGCTGGTGTACGCCGTATTTATTCCAGTCCACCGAATTTTGGTGCACAAGTTGTGGCTAAGGTACTGACTGATCCGGCTTTAAAGGCACAGTGGTTGGGAGAAGTTGAACATATGCGCATGCGTATTCTGGAAATGCGCACGGTGCTGGTGGATGTCCTGAAAACCGCATTGCCAGAGAAAAATTTTGATCACTTGCTGAAACAGCGTGGCATGTTCAGTTATACCGGTTTTAGTCAGCAGCAAGTGGATCGCCTGCGCAAAGAGTTTGCTGTTTACTTGGTCGGTAATGGCCGTGTCTGTATGGCTGGGGTTAATTACCACAACGTTGAACGTATTGCTGAAACATTTGCGACGGTAAATAAGTAATAAATTTTAATATAAATGATCTGTTATTGATGATAATGATTGGCAGGTTCGTAAAATAGCAGTACATCCCTCTTTAGAAGCGCACTATGTATGGTGCGCTTTTTCTTTTCTTTGAATTCACTTAATTTATTGATTTTTAATGTTTTTATTGTAGTATTTTTTTGACCTGCAATTATTAGTCAAACTAGTAACGAGGTTCACTAATCTTAAATGGTGTTTATTATTATATAAATAATAATAATCATTATTACTTGAGATAAATCTGTTTTTGTTCTAATTTACTGTATTTACATACAGTAATTATGTGTGCTTTTTATTTGATGAAAGAGGAGAATGAGGGAGATAGAAAGAGCCATGACCGTGATATGCAGACAATAGAGAGCGTAGGCAGTAAAGGAGGAGATGGAGAGGCTCTAGCCAAGTTTCGGTGACGACAGTATTGAGTACGGCGGAAGCTAAAAAATAGGCGGCAGAGGCGAAGCAGCAACAAGAAAAGTGGGAGAAAGCACATCCTGTTGAAGCAGCGGAGCGGCGGCTTTATGAAGCAGAACAAGTATTCAAACCGCTTGATAAAATTTATCAGGAAAAGCTAAAGATAAAACTCCACGACAAGGTGGTGGAGGTTTAAGAAAACGATGGGCTGATAAAAAAGGCCGTAAAACTTATGAATGAGATTATCAAGAAGGGGAATTGGAAGTTTAGCCAAGTATGACTATCAGGTATCTTTTGACTACCGAGATAAATGGTAATGAGGCCGTAATTTAGTTATTCACTTAAACCTCGCTGCGGCGAGGTTTAAGGTTATTCTATCGTGATGTTTAAATGGCAATAAGCTCCAGATGCTTGCCTAAGGCATTTAACGCATTCTCTATAGTGTCAATTTTAGTACTATGACTTAATGACACTATACGTTGGATTTCTTGCGGTCGGGTGCCTAGTAACCGTGCAAGCTCCGCATTGCTTGTTCTTGTTTGAAGCATCGTATTCAACAGCAAAACTTTAGCCGCTATACTAGCCGGTACTTCGACAAAAGCTTCTCCTTCAAGCGACGGTGCTGGTATTTTGCGCCGGTCTTCAAAGTAGAAATCAAATGCAGTAACCAGAGCATCCCGCGCCATAGCTAACGCTTCTTCTCTAGTATCTCCACCTGTTAAGGCTTCAGGGATATCTGGGAACATCACAGCCCAACCTGTTTCGTCATGTTCGAATTTTACTGGGTATCGCATATTTTTACTCAGTGAAGTTATGCGAGTAACCAGCCCCTTAGGGCCGGTTTGTTATTTGATGCCTAGCTGTTTTAATATTGCTTTCCTTAGTGGTTCTGGAATTTCTTTGCTAGGGTGCCTTGGCATCGTGGTTTGCTTACCATTCAAGAAAACTTTCAGATGATTAGTCCCATCTTTAAATTCTGCTCCTTGAGCTTTAAGCCACCGGCGAAACTCGCTTTGCTTCACTGCCTCCTCCGTTTGTTTAACTTGAAAACAAATATAAACATTTTTGGTTATAGACGCAAGGGTTTTATAAACATTTTTGTTTATAGGTATAATAGAGTTATAAGTATTTTTATTTTTTCTTTAATAGGATGAAGTTTAACGTGGGAATTGTTCTAGTCGCAGAGTGTATAGCTTGTTCGCGGACAATTCCGGCTATGGAATATGTTTTTTAATGTGAAACAAATCAAATTTTCATGAAACGTGTTTCAAATGGTAAAAAATGATCCTGACTATTTTAAGGTATACCCAAACATTTGTTAGGTTTAGATAAGATTTTGCTTATTACTTTGTTTTATTAAATCTATTTCCAGAGTGAGAGGCTGATTTATTATCAATGTACTGGGATAAATTTTTTTCAGCGGGGTTTAACTTGATGGCGATCACATAAAACAGGGTTAAAACTCGGCAATCCATTCTTACGATCGTTCTCCCAACTTCATCATAAAACTAAAAAATCCCTCTTTACTGTTTTACATTTCGCACATAAAACAAACGTATGTTTAAAAACAAACAAGTGCCCAAAAATGACGAACCGGGAAAAAAAAATATTGCACCTTCTGAGACGAGATCCATTGATCCCTCAGCAAGCGATTGCCGATATTTTAGGTATAAGTCGCTCTGGTGTCGCTGGTCATATTATGAATTTAATGAATAAGGGATATATAAAGGGGAAAGGTTATATTTTATCTGATCATAATTATGTGGTAACTATTGGCTCTATTAATATGGACGTTTGTGGTTATGCATCTGCTAAATTAATTTATGAAGATTCTAACCCAGGAAAAGTGAAATGCACACCTGGTGGTGTAGGCAGAAACATTGCCCAAAATATCGCGCTATTGAGTAAAGAATGTCATCTTATTTCTGTTGTTGGTGATGATTTCTATGGCAGTACTTTATTAGATCAGGCCAAACGCGCGGGTGTTAACGTCGATCACTGTTATAAGCTTTATGGTGAGAATACCTCGACGTATATCTCTTTATTAGATGATGATGGTGAGATGTTGGTTGCCATCAACGATATGCATATTCTGGAAAAACTGACTCCATCGTTGTTGGTAAGCCATTCTGATCTTATTCAACACGCCGGAGTACTGGTAGTTGACTGCAATTTATCCGAAGAAGCATTGACCTGGTTGTTCACTAACGCCGGAACAGTACCCGTGTTTGTAGATACCGTATCTGCATTTAAAGCGCCTAAAATTAAAAACTGGCTTTCCCATATTCACACCTTAAAACCTAACTGCCTGGAGGCGGAAACATTGAGTGGTATGAAAATCACCCAACCTACTGATGTTCCCGATGTGGCACGGTGGTTTCACAATCAAGGTGTGCAACGTTTAGTGCTTAGTATGGGCGTAGAAGGTGTTTACTTTAGTGAAAGTGATGGGATGGCAGGTTGGTCACATCCTATCCGTGTCAAGGTTGTTAATGTAACAGGCGCTGGCGATGCGATGATGGCCGGGCTGGTGAACTGTTGGCTGGAAGATATGACGCTGGCAGAGAGTGTTCGTTTTGCTCAAGGGTGTTCTGCCCTTACATTATCTTGTGAATTTACCAATAATCCAAACCTGTCAAATGGCAGTGTCCAAAAACTATTGGAATTACAATCATGAAAAATCACGCTATTGGAAATGAATATCTGGATGTTTTCCCGGAAGTTGCAGAAGCTTTAGCAGATAGCCAACCCGTCGTAGCGCTGGAATCTACGATTATTGCTCAAGGGATGCCTTATCCGAAAAATGTAGAAATTGCGCTACAAGTTGAGCAGAAAATCAGGGAAAATGGCGCTATTCCTGCAACGATAGCCGTTATCAATGGGCGCATGAAAGCCGGTTTGTCCCATGAAGAAATAGAACTTTTGGGCAGTGAAGGCTACAAGGTTACTAAAGTCAGTCGTCGTGATTTACCATTTGTGGTAGCTGCCGGAAAAAACGGTGCGACCACCGTTGCCTCTACCATGATTATTGCAGAAATGGTGGGGATTAAAATTTTCGCTACCGGTGGCATTGGTGGTGTGCATCGTGGAGCAGAACATACTTTTGACATTTCAGCCGACTTGCAGGAGTTGGCAAAAACCAGTGTTGCGGTAGTCTGTGCGGGTGCTAAATCCATTCTGGACCTTGGTCTGACAACAGAATACCTTGAAACTCACGGTGTACCATTAATTGGCTATCAGACCCACTCTTTACCGGCATTTTTCTGCCGTACCAGTCCATTTTCTGTCAATATTCGCCTGGATTCTCCAGAACAGATAGCCCAGGCAATGGAGATAAAATGGGATACCGGATTACAGGGGGGATTAGTAATTGCCAACCCGATCCCTGAGCAGTATGCCATGCCGGAAGCGGAGATCAATGCCGCTATTGAACAGGCGGTACGCGAATCCATTGAGCAGGGAGTGAGTGGAAAGGAATGTACGCCGTTTTTATTGGCTCGAGTGGTTGAGTTGACCGGAGGCGATAGTCTGTCTGCCAATATTCAGTTGATACTTAATAACGCTGAACTGGCGGCGAAAATTGCTTGTTGTTATTGGGAAAACCGTAGGTGAAGTGAGTTTGGAAAAGTTACTGGCAGAAAACAATGGGGCTCAACTGAGCCCCTATTTGTGAATTAGGCTTTTTTCTTCAATATCGGTTTCAGGAAACGCGCAGTATGTGATTTCTCACATTCGGATACCTCTTCTGGCGTACCAGAAATCAGAATTTCACCGCCACCGCTTCCTCCTTCAGGACCAAGATCCACGATCCAGTCAGCGGTTTTAATCACATCAAGATTATGCTCAATAACCACAATGGTATTTCCTTGATCGCGTAACTGATGCAAAACCGCCAATAATTGCTGAATATCAGCAAAATGCAGACCGGTTGTTGGTTCATCAAGAATATATAACGTCTGTCCAGTTCCACGTTTAGATAGCTCACGCGCCAGTTTTACCCGTTGTGCTTCACCACCTGACAACGTCGTTGCTGATTGCCCCAGACGGATATAAGAAAGACCGACATCTATCAGTGTTTGCAATTTACGGGCCAGAGCAGGAACTGCATCAAAGAATTCACGGGCTTCTTCGATCGTCATATTCAGGACTTCATTGATATTTTTGCCTTTATATTTTACTTCCAGTGTTTCGCGGTTATAACGCTTACCTTTACACTGATCGCAAGGGACATAAATATCAGGCAGAAAGTGCATTTCTACCTTAATAACGCCATCACCCTGACAAGCTTCACAACGTCCACCTTTAACGTTAAAGCTGAATCGTCCGGGTGTATAACCACGGGCGCGGGATTCAGGTACGCCTGCAAACAACTCACGGACTGGCGTGAATACACCGGTGTAAGTTGCGGGGTTAGAGCGGGGAGTTCGGCCAATCGGACTCTGGTCAATATCAATGACTTTATCGCAATGCTCCAGTCCTTGAATATCAATATAAGGCGCAGGATTGATATTGGTCGCGCCATTCAATTGGCGTTGTGCAATGGGGAACAGGGTATCATTTATTAGCGTCGATTTACCGGAGCCGGAGACCCCGGTAATACAAGTAAATAATCCGACCGGTAGGCTGAACGTCACATTTTTCAGGTTATTACCTTTCGCGCCAATCAGCTTCAGTATTTTTTTCGGATCAGCCGGAATACGCTGCTCTGGGATTGCAATTTGCCGTTCACCACTCAGGAATTTACCTGTCAGTGAATCTTTGCTAATCATGATATCTTTAACTGTACCTTCCGCGACGATTTCGCCACCATGCACACCAGCACCGGGGCCGATATCAATAATATGGTCGGCAGCGCGGATTGCATCCTCATCATGCTCAACCACAATCACAGTATTCCCCAGCTTTCGCAAGTGGATCAACGTTTCCAGCAGACGTTCATTATCCCGCTGATGTAACCCAATAGACGGTTCATCAAGTACATACATTACTCCCACCAAACCTGCACCAATCTGGCTGGCAAGACGGATACGCTGAGCTTCGCCACCGGACAGGGTTTCGGCAGAACGGGAGAGCGTTAAATAATTCAGGCCAACATTAACCAAAAATTTCAAGCGGTCACGGATCTCTTTCAATACTTTTTCGGCAATTTGTGCGCGCTGTCCACTGAGCTTGATATTTTGGAAGAAATCCATTGCATGGCCGATACTGAAATCCGAGATTTCCGGTAAAGTTGTATTCTCAATAAATACATAACGGGCTTCTTTGCGTAAACGGGTTCCGTGACAGGAAATACATGAGCGGTTGCTGATATATTTCGCCAGTTCCTCACGAACGGCAGCAGATTCTGTCTCTTTATAGCGGCGTTCCATATTATGCAGTACCCCCTCAAACGGGTGGTTGCGCACCGTGGTATCGCCACGGTCATTGGTGTATTTAAATTCAATGGATTGTTTACCGGAACCGTATAGCACCACTTTCTGAATACTGGCACTCAGGGAATTGAAAGGTGCTTCAATATCAAATTTATAATGGTTTGCCAATGAACACAGCATCTGGAAATAGTAGAAATTACGGCGATCCCAGCCCCGAATTGCCCCCCCAGCCAGAGAGATATCACTATTCTGGATGACTCTGTCAGGATCAAAAAATTGCTGAATGCCTAAACCATCACAAGTTGGGCAGGCACCAGCTGGGTTGTTAAAAGAGAACAGGCGAGGTTCCAGCTCACTCATGCTATAGCCACATGCAGGACATGCAAAGTTAGCGGAGAAAATCAGTTCTTCAGCTTTATTGTCATCCAGATCGGCGACAATGGCTGTGCCACCTGAAAGCTCCAGCGCTGTTTCAAAAGATTCAGCCAGACGTTGGGCCAGATCGGTGCGAACTTTAAAGCGATCAATGACCACCTCAATGGTATGTTTCTTCTGTAATTCCAGTTTGGGGGGATCGGACAGATCACAGACTTCACCATCAATGCGTGCGCGGATATACCCTTGAGCTGCCAGATTATCCAGTAGCTTAGTGTGTTCCCCTTTGCGCTCTTTGACAATTGGTGCCAACAACATCAGGCGATTCCCTTCCGGCAGTGCCAGAACATTATCTACCATCTGGCTGACAGTCTGTGCTGCGAGCGGAACATCGTGATCAGGACAACGTGGTTCACCTACACGGGCAAACAGCAAACGCAGATAATCATGAATTTCAGTAATTGTTCCCACGGTTGAACGTGGGTTATGGGAAGTGGATTTTTGTTCAATGGAAATAGCCGGAGATAGCCCTTCGATATGATCAACATCTGGTTTCTCCATCAGTGACAGAAACTGGCGCGCATAAGCTGAAAGCGATTCAACATAGCGACGCTGCCCTTCTGCATACAGAGTATCGAATGCTAGAGAAGACTTACCTGAGCCGGACAAACCCGTGATAACTATCAGCTTGTCTCGGGGAATTATCAGATTGATATTTTTGAGATTATGGGTGCGTGCGCCCCGAACTTCGATGTTATCCATGAACCATTTCCCAGATTATTCGTACGTGCATAACTAATAATAAGTGCGTTATTATTACACAGAGTTGACTGATTAGATATACAGTATTTAAGTGAAATAATGTAATAAGTACAGTATAAAGTACGGTAAGCTTCGCAAAGTCCGTTCTAATGTGGCTGCGTTTCATTTTTAGCGTCGCATGTTAAACTGCATTGCTTATAATTGTAGAAATTCATTTCATCTTCATCAGGAGTATTCCCAATGGCCAGCAGAGGCGTAAACAAAGTTATTTTAATCGGCAACCTGGGGCAGGACCCAGAAGTCCGCTATATGCCAAACGGTGGCGCAGTTACCAACATTACTCTGGCGACTTCTGAAAGCTGGCGCGATAAACAAACCGGTGAGATGAAAGAGAAGACAGAATGGCACCGGGTTGTTTTATTCGGCAAACTGGCGGAAGTCGCGGGTGAATACCTGCGTAAAGGTTCACAGGTTTATATTGAAGGCGCTCTGCAAACCCGTAAATGGCAGGATCAGAACGGCCAGGATCGTTACACCACTGAAGTGGTAGTAAACATGGGTGGTACCATGCAAATGCTGGGTGGGCGTGCGAGCGGCTTCCAGGATAACCAATCGCAAGGGGGTAGCTGGGGACAACCACAGCAGCCACAATCACAACCACAACAATCTCAGCAGTTCAGCGGCGGCGGTGCGCCTTCTCGTCCGGCTCAGTCCGTTGCTCCACAAGGCAATGAGCCACCGATGGATTTTGATGATGACATTCCGTTTTAAATGCAAAGTTTTTCTTTTTAAAACAATCACTTATCATGTTGCTTTGTGATAACCATAGGCTGTTGAAGTACCTATTGCAAGCCTGACTTATCCTTATCCAGTAATGGATTTAAACCTTGAAAGAGGAAGGGAGTGTAGCATGTCAGGAAAAGGCTGGTTGCGGGGAAATAACCTACTTTGCGCCAGCCATTGCAAGCCCCATATGATTAAGCCTAATTGGTTGAATCTGTAGTAGACCACTATAACCCGTGTATTGAGGCTGGCCTCTTCTCTCAGCGCATACACACATAGTAAGCCCGTTCCTACCTGTCATCTAAGCTGTGGCGAACCAGCAATAAATCCAATTCATCAATGGATAGCTGGTTGGTTTCTGCCAGTAATCTGGCAAGAGAAGGGTGAATGGTACACGAATGGATTACTTAACCATGTGACCGGGACCTCTATCGGCTCAGGCACTGAGTCGAAAATGCTTTTTCCATCTTAAACACTGGCGTGGTATAGCGACCCGTTATGCCAAAAATAGTGCCTCATTTCTTGCTGCCGTTCAGATCCGCTGTCTCGCTCTTTGGTTAAGCATTTTATGACGATATTATCTAAGTTTGCACTTATTATGTGAACCCACCATATATTTTTCATTAAAAATGCATAATTGGAATGTAAATTAAAACCATATATTGGGTAATTGATTTAATAAATAAAAATAGAACTGTTTATTTTTTGGCGTTCTATAATTTTATTGAGTCTCGATAACATATTTTTTTATCATGAATAATGACTAGAAAAATAATGAATATTTTTGACTCTTAATTAAATAGATTAAAATTTTCATACAATGCATATATAACTTCATAAAAACATTTAAGGAGCTAATAATGGCTAGCGTAATTTTATATGGTGATAAAATTTATATCAAAAATAACTATAATAATGGAAATGGTGGCTATTTGGATACTAATGGTTATGCAAATGTGCCAGGAGCAAAATATAACGTACTCACGGCTACTTCGCCGGCACGTGGTCCGGGTACAGGTACATGGCAAGTCTTATCTGCGAGCGGAAAGAACATAGGAACAGAGGTTTATAGTGGTGATGCTGTGTTTCTCATGAATCTTTACCTGAATAATGGGGGATATCTTGGCACTAATGGTCATGCACCGTCGCCTGAACTCTATAATGTTTACACAGCAGATAAAGTAGCACGTCCAGTCGATACACTGACTTGGTATGTTTTTTCAGATACAACAAGCGGGTATGACGGTAAAATTCGTGAAGGCGATGTAATCCGTTTTCTTAATGGTTATAATAACGTACATGGGGGATTCCTCGATACTTGTTTTACTGCCAATGCTCCTGGTTCATTATATAAGGTATATACCTCACTTCTTTCTAACCGGGGTAATGGAACAGGTACTTGGAATTTATCAAAAGCATGATTTTAATCGGTTAATGCTCTATTAACCAAATATTTTATATATAAGAATCCGGAAATGTTATTATTTTCGGATTCTTGACATAATTTCTCTGTAATACTGTTTCCAGCTTTGCTAAATCATTTCTTTATTATTCTGTTATATTAGCGATAATATTTTCAGGAATATTATAAATTAAGTTGAATTTATTGACCTGAAAAGACAGGGCACAACAAAACCAATGCCCTGTGAAAGTGATGATTATCAGGAAAAAGAGTTAACGAATTCCACCATATTCTTTACTGATCTCTTTTGCTGCACGGATAACCAAAGCGCCAAGTTCAGTGACGCGATCATCGGTGATCCGAGATACAGGGCCGGAAATAGAAATAGCAGCGAAAGCTTCGTGATGCTCATCATAAATACAAGCGGCAATACAGCGCAAACCCAAAGCATGTTCTTCATCATCGAATGAATACCCTTGTTTGCGTGCTTGTTCCAGATTTTCTTTTAAACCTGAAGGGGTTGTCTTGGTATGTTGCGTGTAAGCATGAAGCCCCTTTTTATGCAGTAACTGAACCAGTTGGTTATCTGATAGTGTTGAAAGGAATGCTTTTCCTGCCCCGGAAGCATGCATAGGCAATTTGCCGCCAATAGGTGCGGACATTCTCATCAGGGCATTACACTGCACCTGATCGACAATAACCGCTTCATATTCACTGTGATCAAGAATAGCCAGATTGACGGTTTCACCGGAATCTTCCATCAGGCGGCGAAGGATAGGGTGAATAAGTGCCAATAGATTGCGACTCTGTAAGAAACTGCTGCCGACAATAAACGTGTGTGAACCGATAACCCACAACCCTAAATCGCCAACCTGACGAACAAAACCGTGCTGTTGCAAGGTGGTCAAAAGGCGGTGAGTGGTGGAGTTGGGTAATCCGGCTTGTTGTGCTAAATCAGTCAGCGCGATACCGCCGGGTGACTCGGAAATAGATTCCAAAAGATTAAGCCCACGACTTAATGACTGTACCTGCCCGTTAGCAGCAGCATTATTCGTCGTAATCTTAGTTCGTTTTATTTTTTTACTGGTAACGGCAGTGCTCATTGAAATGCCCTCTGAATCATAAGATGGAATTCATTTTCATTTCCAATTATGAACGATAAACCTGAAAAACACTCATCCGATGTGTGGAGAATGTTATCTGTCACTCCTTACGTACTATGTATAGATCTGATTTCTGTGCGCTGCCTGTGTTCACTATTTATTTACAATAACGGCCTGCAACAATAACGCCGAATAAGGTAGTTTTTAATCCCGTAAAATTGATGGTTGTAATTAAAACCAGTCAAAAAAATAAAACATCAGAATGACTGATTAATTTGATGAATTAAATAGTAGATAAATAATAATTTATGATCTTTAATAATTTCATTGTGTAAGTGTTATTAAGAGATAATGTAAGCAATTAATAGTTTGTTTTGGTGAAAATATTAAATTGATTTGGTAAAAATAATATGATGAAATAATTTACGAATATATTATTTAATTTTTACATGAATAAAGCTAATTTGCTTTTATGTATTTACGAAATTAAAGTCATCTATCTCAATTATTAATCGATTATTTTTATATATAACCATATTACTCTGTGGGCGTTGTTTTATGTATTTAATATATTCAGGATTGATATTATTACTGTTTGGTAATTAATTTTGTTAATATATTTATGATATAATTCACTCTTGTAATTAAATCGTGTATGAAGTGTAAAATAATTCTTCCAGCAAATAATTTGGAAAATAATATATGTTTCTTGATTTATCGATAGCCTGTAACTAAGAAAGTATAAGGGGCTTTTTATTGGGTAATAATAAATTTAAAAACCACCGATAGCCCGAAAAGGTAAATATAGATAACTGATTGATATTTATCGCTTTCAAAACACGAATTTTTTTGGCTGCTTTATCGCCGATGTCAGTCACCGGAGTGTGATGTAGTTAATGGGGACACTGTAGATATGAAAAATAATAATTTTAAAGTGGCTGGCAATTTTCTCTGTAATTATAAGGTTTATCAGGGAGATAGTAATGGCAGGGTTATTGTATTGTTACCGGCTATTGGTGTGGAAATCAGGAAATATGAAACTCTGATACAACAACTGGCAAAAGAGGGTTTTCAGGTTGTGACTGCTGATATGCCAGGTTATGGAGACAACCAACCTAAACCCAGCAGGGAAAATGATTATAACTATTCCGATCTACTGCGGGATTATCTTCCCACAATGTTGGACAAGGCTATTCAATTAAATAGTAAGGAAATTCCTATTGTATTTGGTCACAGCCTTGGAGGGCATATTGCGACGCTTTTTGCCTGCTCAACTGACCGGCCTTTTTCTCTGTTTTGTGTGGCAACTGGGAGCGTGTGGTATAAGAATTGGCAGGGAATGGGGCGGATACAGATGATAAAAGCTGCTGTTATTTTTAACATTCTGACTGCGTTATATGGTTATCTCCCTGGGAAAAAGATTGGTTTTGGTATAAGAGAAGCTAAGGGGTTGATGCGGGACTGGTCCAGAACTGTCTGGACAGGGAATTATAACCATATCAGTGCTTATAAAGGTAAAATGAATAAGAATTTATCCAAAGCGGTTTATATTTGTTTTAAAGAAGATAATTGGGCGCCATTAAAATCCGCCAAATCATTAGCAAGTCTTATATCTAACGCAAAAGTTAGTGAAATAACCTCGTCTCTTAAGGGGAATCCTCATAGTGTCTGGATTAAACAGCCAGAAGAGATTATTGCGATCATGAAGAGAGAAATGATGGAGAATAGAAATGATTAATACATTGAAAATTCTGCGTTGGGAATTTCTGGGGTTGTTTTTTATCAGTTTATTTCTGACCTGGCAGCTTGAGAGTTATATCAATTGGTGGCAATTTATTGTGTTATTCTTTATGATTGATATTATCGGCTATTACCCAGGACGGATCTGGAGCTTGCTGAATAAGAAAGAGGTTCCGCCACCTGTTTTTTATACTGTTTATAATATTTGCCACAATTTATTCACGCTTAGTATGATTACTTTGCTCTGGCTCTTGTTATTTCAGGATAATTACAGTGTCATTGCGTTATTTGTCCATATTTGCCTAGATCGAGGTGTACTGGGAAATTTTCCTAAATTATTTATTAATATATTTAAACAGCCAACTGTTCATTAAAATGAAGCATTACAAAGAGATAATTCTATCTGAATAGGAATTTATATCATGGGCTTAATTAAACAGGCATCGGAAATAGAAATGCAGGCAAAGGATTGGGGATTGGATGAATGGTTTACTGAACAGGTAAAGGTTGAAAAAAGACAAAAAACCAATTATGCCAATGATCCTAAACTAACCTATTTACCGGGTGATTTGCGGGAGTCTCTGATTAGGGAGCTTTCTTTTAAATCGATTTCAGAATATGAAGCGACTAAGGCATTACTGCTGCTTGCAGATAAGGCACCTGACAATATCAACTTTGATTATATGCTAACCCAGATATTTGACGAAGGCAGACATGCCAAATTATTCAGGGAACATCTGGTTAGAATAGGTTTTGCGGATATCAACAATGTGGCTGGAAAAATGGAAAGCCTCTTATGGGGAAAAATGACCCATATGCTGGAAACATTGAGAACCTATTTTGACAAGTGGGTGGTATTGAAAAATGACTATATCGCAGGTGTGCTGATCATTACTGTTGTTCTGGAAGGGGTGCTGGCGCCAACTTCAGAACTCAGTGAGATCAAATGGCGTCCTTTTGATATTGTAGCCGCCGAGACTCAGGCCAGAGCTAACGCCGATGAATTAAGGCATCTGACCGTGTGTGCAAACATTGTCAAAATGGCACTCGAAAATGACAGCTCTCTAAAGCAATCAGCTTTTGAGTGTATAGAAGAAGGATTGGCGTTATGGAATCAGGTCTCTGTTGATGGCCTGTTTGTGGAGCGTGAAATGTTCTATCAGCGAGGTATGCAGAGCCATTTGCGCTTTATTGAAGGCTATGAGTTGGTGCCTGGGATGTTGTTGTCCGATTCTACCGTGGAATCTCGCCTTGAGCTGTCTCATTCTTTGGTTGAACAGATGCAACAATCCCGCCTTGAGTACATGGGTTTAGTGTAGATATCAGGCTTATTCAGTGGATTGTTTGAATAAGCAAAGGAGAGTTGAAAATGACAGATATTGTTGAAGAGCTCAGGAAAAACAGCGGGAAATATCAGCATTTAACGCCTGATAGGTTGAAGAGATTGTTATTAGATTCTGAAGCCGCTTCACAATGCCTACGCTTGGTGGCTCAATCCAGCATCGAGGGGCTTAATCAGGTAGGTAAGACTATTCGTGAAGTCTCTTCATGGCTTCCCTCTGTCGGTATTGCCTTAACCATGCATAATCATATTGTACTGGCTTGCAGTAAGTTTCCCGATTTATTCGAAGATAACAACACATTATTGAATGAAGTGATGACTTCAAAAGCGTTGGTCGCTTCTGCCTTTGCTGAGGGGCTGCCTGGAGCAAATATTTTTATGCCATCACTTAAAATGCATTCTAAAGGAGGAAAACTATTAGTTAATGGTTCGAAGAAACCCTGTTCTCTGTCTTCGATTGCGGATTATTACGTATTATCGGTTTGCGATACAGATAATGGCAATGAAATGAGAGTCGTGTTGGTTTCTAAATCGGTGCAGAGTATTAAGGTTATTCCTTTCTGGCGGTTGGGGATTTTTACTGAAAGTGATAATCAAGAAGTCAAATTTTCGGATACTGAAGTTTCATCAAAACGTCTTTCTCATTATAAGGGACTTGAGCAGCAAGCAGTTCTTTCCTACGGTTTATCACTATTTAATTATTTTGCCGCTAATACTTACTCTGGTGTTTTGGGTGGGCTTGCTCGTTTTATTCCTGAGAAAGTGGCAGAACAGCAGTCCATTAAATATCCCCTGACCCAAGCTGATTATAAGATTAATGTTATTCTCGATCAGATGCTGACGATAGCTTTCTATGCTAGTCAGGATGAAAACGCCGTCTATAAGATCCTCGCATTACGTTATACCTTAGAAAAGATCCTTGAAGAGACCGCCAATTTCATATTCCGATGTTGCGGTGGAATTAAGGTGATGACAACACCAGAAATTATGAGTTTCTATTCCGCTGTACAGTTATTCAAATTTCATCCTATAGGAGAATTCCAGATGGTTAACCAAATAATGCAGCCAGCTTAATGATTTATTAGATCACCTATTTATAACTCAAGAATTTTCCCATGCTGTTTACAGCATGACTTTGTGCACCTAAAAAAAGAGAGAGAACTATGTTTGTTAATCAATATCGTGAGAGTTTATTAAACTCTGTGGGCCTTGAACTGGATATTAAGTCTGCTGAAAATAACCGGCTTACATTATCGGATGGCCGGGTTGTTAAAGACTTTTTGGCTCAATATGGTGCATTGCCATTTGGGCATAATCCTGATTTCGCTATCACCGAAGTCAGCAAGTTCATTGAAAATAAAGAACCTATCTTCTTTCAGCCCAATATTCACAAAAAGGTACGGTTATTGGCTGAAATGCTGGCAGAACAAATAGACAAGGAGAAATACACCCACTGTACTTTTACTAACAGTGGTGCTGAGACGGTAGAAGCGGCAATTAAGTTTGCACGTCTGGTGACCGGCAGAAAAAGTATTTTGAGTCTGAATCGCAGTTTCCACGGTAAAACCTACTCGGCATTATCCGCTACAGGCTCAAATCGGTTTAAAGCTGATTTCATTTACGATGATAAGCTGTATGAACATGTTGATAGCGAAAACCTGGATGAAATAAAAACAAAGCTGGAAAGCCGGGAATTTGCCGCATTTATCGTTGAACCGGTACAGGGAGAAGGTGGAATGAAAGTGATTCCATCGGATACGCTCTCCAGTATTTTGCAACTGTGTAAGGCTAATGGCACGTTGTCAGTATTTGATGAAGTTCAGACAGGCATCGGCAGGTTGGGGGCATTCTGTGCGGCCACGCTCTACTCCCTGAAACCGGATGTGATCCTGTTTTCTAAGGCATTGGGTGCGGGCATCTCGCCTATTGGTGCGATGTTGTATTCAGATGAACTTTATGTTTCCGAGTTCGATAAGAAACACAGCTCCACGTTTGCCAATAATGTTCTGGCAGCGACAATGGGGATCGCCGTCATCCAGCATCTGACGAAAGATAATGGTAAGGCGTTAACGCATGTTCAGGAAGTCAGCAGTTACGTTGATGAATGTCTTGAACAATTGTCTGCTAAATACCCGGCGCTTTTTTACTGGCAAGGTGCCGGCTTGATGCGGGGCCTTGAAATACAGGACAGTAAGGCTGTTTCCAACATATTTATCAACTTTAGCCAACGAAGCGGTGGCCTAGCTTACATTATTTGTAGTTTCTTATTGAAACACTATGGCATTTTCACCATGCCATTGATGTCCCGCCCTTGTTCTGTACGTTTTGAGCCGCCGCTTAACGTTGCCAAAGAAGATATTAAAGCGTTTTTCACGGCTTTTGATGAGGTCTGTAAACTGGTCCAGAATGGACGGTATGACATTCTGTTTTCACACTTGATAGACCTATCTGTTGCGGATCTCCCGCCACCATCGGTCAGTTATCCAATTTCAAGAAACAGCAATGTTGCCCAGATTAAAACGCCTGTGCCGCAATTGATTGAAGGTAAGAAATTCGCTTTCCTGATTCACACCACTTCGGTCAATGAGCTTGCGCATTCCTATTGTCTGTCAATAAAGGAGAATTACACACCGGAGCAACAGAAACAGCTCGGTAACTGGATCACGGAAGTTTCTGCGATTGATTTCAATCCTGATATCGCGGTTGAGTTTGGTGTCGAAAGCTCAACGGCATACGCTAACGGTATGCTTCTTTTCTCACCTATCAGCCCCGAAGATATGATGGCATTGTCGGCGAAAGAACGGACAGTATTGATGAAGGAATATTTTGATATAGCAGAGAAAAATGGTGCTGAAATAGTCGGATTAGGCGCTTACACATCAGTGATTACTGATGGTGGTAACAGCTTGGTGAATAATCGGCAGGGCCGGATAGTGACTAACGGCAATTCTCTGACGGCGATGGCGGTGGTTGAGGGTATTCGTTCAATGTTGGCTGAAAATGCGTCCCAGCAAACGTTGGCGGTCGTGGGAGCCAGAGGTTCTGTAGGCAGGCTTTCTGTTACCGGTTTAGCCCATAACTTTGGCCGAATTATCCTGGTTAGCCGACCCAATAAAGCACGCATTTTGCTTTCTGAACTGACCAAGGCGCTTCTCTCCACAGTGTTAAAAACTCACGATATTATCCAGCCGGATTCTGTCATGGATAAGATGAGAAAATGGCTTTTTAAACAAAATCCCGGTGTCACCGATGCCCGTCTGTTGCATCAGCAAGTTCTTGAAGTCATTGGCACCTTTGGTTTAGAAGCGATAGAGAGTTATGAACAATCTTTGAGTCAGGCTGACTTTATCGTCTCAGCAACCAGTGAAGGCAAGCCTTTCTTGAATACGCGTTACTTGAAAGATTCCGCGATTGTTTTTGATGCGGCCAGACCATTCGATTTCATTCGTGACGGTAACCATCACGTTTATGAAGGCGGTTTGGTCTATCAGCCTGAGAAAGTCACTTACAGCGATTGCAATCTGATCGATGTCCCGGCGGGGGTCAATCTGGCTTGCTTGTCGGAAACCATTGCTGTGGCGCTTGAGCAGGTGAGTGTTCATCAAAGCATCGGCAAGTCTATTGATTACAATGACGCATTAGCCATCCGGGATATCGCCAGGAAGCATGGGTTCATCCCGGTCCAGTATGCCCCGAAGAATCAAGGTGAACGTTATGAGTATGTTGCCTGATGTTCCCCAGGTTATTACCACCGGGAACGCTCAGGATGTTCTTGGCAACAGTCATCTTAGAAAAGTGCTCTGCTATGCAAAGCACCCGTTGAGTAGTCTGTTGTTCAATAGTGAAACACAGTGGTTTACGAATCAGAAGGGAGCGATTGGTTTCTTCCAGGACAAAAACCTACATATGTGTGTAGGTGGTATCTTGGCGCCTGACGAAGAACGCGCTGCACTTTTGCAGTTATTTCTCAATTTCACCAGAGAAAAACGGGCTTTCCCGGTTTTTCTGCACGGTGATGAGAGTGACTTTGTGTTATTGAAGAATAATGGCTTTTCTGTGAACCAGCTTGGGGCCAGTTATTCACTGAGCCTTAATGGATATAGCATGACAGGCAAGCGGTTTCAGCAGCTTAGAAATAAAATCAGCAAATCCAGAAGGGCAGGAATTTCTGTTCGAGAGATAAGCTCGCAAGAGGAATATTATCGGCTAAAACCACAACTAGAACAGATTAATCAGCTTTGGTTGAAAGAAAAACATGCGAAAGCCCTGAAAAAACTGGTGATTGATTTCAACACCGTGGAAGTGAATTCAGGTGAGCACAGAGTCTATATTGCAACTCGGGGAGAACAGATTCAGGCATATATCGTCTACAGTTACACTTGGGGGGAGACATCGGGGTGGTTTCATAATCTATCCCGAAAGAAACCGGATATACCCGACGGCACTATGCAGTTTATTAATGAAACCGCGATTAATGACTTCCTGGAAGAGGGGACAGTTTCCTACCTTCATTTAGGTTTCACCCCATTGGTGGAATTTGATGAGGAGAGGAACTTCAATGATTCGGCAATCTTTCATAAAGTTGCCAAATGGTTGTCATCAAAAGGCGGCATTGTTTATCCTGCCGCTTCGCAACGTCAATATAAAATGAGCTGGCGGCCGTCGTTAATTGAACCGGAGTATATCGCTTTCCCCAAGGGAAAAGCCATGAAAGCATTATGGTCAACATTGCGGACGACCAATAGTATTTGATGTTGTAAGAAGTTTTCTTTTAATGTTGGGTAACAGGTGATCAATGAGGGGCTAAAAATACTGAACTGATCACCTGTCATGGTTAATAGTTATTTTTATATTAGTCTATTTTCTATGATGAAATTATTTTCACTGAGCGTATATATCTAAAATTATTTTTCTCTTCATAAGTTATTGTTACCTTATTTTTTTGCTGAAATGAAGATAGTAACGTGTTATATATTATGGATAAACCAATATTCATGTTCACGTCCAGATTCCAATCTAAATAAAATTTAGATTGTTGTCCATTATTTTGTTTAACTTTAATTTCTGTATTATTGGGATAGGGGTTTCCTGTTCCTGATTCTAACGATAATATTATTCCTGTGGAATTTTTATATGGGGGAGTTAATTCTATATTTTCTTTCATTTGTTATTCCTGTTTTTAACTTGTTTTTTATGATGTATAAGATAATTTTAATTTATCTTAGTAGGAGGAGGGTTCCAATGTTAAACATTGGAATAAGGAAGAGTTATTTTATTTTTGGAATGTAAATTTATAATAGATCAATATAAATGTAATAATAATATTATCTTGTGTTTTATTATCAGCTGTTGGGTGATAGGATAAATGGAAAAATTAACATAAAATAACCAAGTAAATCATATTTTTTCTCACTTAAAACTGACTTGAATTATTACCGACCCACTTTAGACGATATTTATTGATTTTTTAACATAATATGCCCCTCAGTCTTTTGGCTGAGAGGGATATCAAGGTCTACGAAACTATATTCACTCACTCAAATAAACGCTGATGAAGCGTTTGAACAATTTGTTCTGCGTCGTTGCCTTGGACAAGCAGGCACAAGTTATGGTTACTGGCGCCGTGACTGATCATACGGAGATTGAATCTTTCCAGCGCACTAAAAACCTGTTTTCCTAATCCACTGGTTTGAGAAAGCTGATTACCAATAATCGCCACCAGCGCCAAATCTTTTTCCACATCAACCCTGCACAGCGTTGAAAGCTCAGTCATCAGTGCATTGGTCAGCAAACTGCCATTTGTACTGGTGGAGCCGGTAGTATCAAGTGTTAATGCCACATTCACTTCAGACGTGGTGATCAAATCCACGGAGATGTTATGACGTGACAAGATAGTAAATATTTCAACCAAAAATCCCTGTGCGTGTAACATTTTCAGGCTGTGCAATGTCAGTAAGGTTTGTTGCCGGCGCAGGGTGATAGCACGGAATCGGGGTGGCGCTTCCGTCGTATCGCAAACCAGTGTACCGCCGGCCTGAGGATTTTTACTGGAACCAACAAATACAGGAATACCACAGCGAATAGCCGGAAACAGCGTTGCCGGGTGCAGGACTTTAGCACCAAATGTTGCCATCTCAGCCGCTTCATCAAAGGCAATTTTATCAATTCGTTGGGCAGCCGGAACGACTCGTGGATCAGTAGTGTAAATCCCCGGAACATCTGTCCAGATATCAACACGCTTCAGGTTGAGGGCTTCTCCCAACAGTGCCGCAGTATAGTCACTGCCACCACGTCCCAGTGTGGTGGTACAGCCTTTCTCTTCACGGCCAATAAAACCTTGAGTGACAATCAGGGTATTTTTCAGACGAGGTAAGAGATGTTCAGTTGCCAGTATTCTAAGCTGTGTGTTGTTTGGTTCCGCACGACCAAAATGATCATCGGTACGCATAATTTTGCGAATATCAAACCATTCGGCATCGGTACCACGCTGGCGAAGCAACTCGGTAAACAACAGCGTGGACATCAGTTCTCCATGGCTAACTATTTCATCTGTCAGTACATCCGAAGTTGCCAGCGATGCTGTTTCCGAAAGCGTTTTAATATTCTCCAGCAAGCGGTTGATTTCCTGACGAATAACATCAGATATGTGCAAACGATCAGCAATCGCATATTGAATGGTGTGGATCTGTTTCAGATAGTCAGCCTGTTTATCTGCATCGCAGCCTTCCGCCAGCGCGATTAATAGGTTAGTCATACCCGCAGAAGCAGACAGTACAACGACACGTACTTCTTTATTTGCCAATACGATATCTGCACTGCTATTCATGGCATCGAAATTTGCCACGCTGGTACCACCAAATTTTGCGACGACATACCTGCCGGTTTCCGAGAAAAGGGATGAAACAGAACTCATTGCGATAACCTTAATGTTGACTGGATAGTCTTTTAGAAATATCGGGTTAACCGGTTTGAGTCAACGTAGTGAAGGGTTATATCAATATCTTTCATGATGATAGGAGAATCATAAAAGAAATTGAGGATAGTAGAGAAGAATAACTATTTTTTATACGCCTTGGCAAATAGAGCTAGAAAAACTTAATTGTTTTGACCAATATCAGCGATTAAAGAAAAGGGGGCTTTAATCACAGAATTACGGGTTACAATCTTTCTTTACCTCCAATTATTTACAGTCAGTTGATAGAGAGCATAGCCATGAAAAATATCAATCCTAGTCAAACCTCAGCCTGGAAGGCATTAGAACAGCATTTTGCACAGATAAAAAATATTCATATACGTGAGTTGTTTGAACAGGACAAAGATCGTTTTGCTAAGTTCTCTGCAACGTTTGATGACCAGATGCTGGTGGATTTTTCAAAAAACCGTATCACAACCGAGACATTGGAAAAGTTACAAGCGCTGGCGAAAGAGACGGATGTCGCAGGGGCGATTCGCAGCATGTTCTCCGGTGAGAAAATTAACCGTACTGAAGATCGCGCTGTACTGCATATTGCTCTGCGTAACCGCAGCAATACCCCGATTATTGTTGATGGGGAAGATGTTATGCAGCAGGTTAATGCTGTGTTGGCAAAAATGAAAAATTTCAGTCAGCGCGTGATTAATGGTGAGTGGAAAGGCTATACCGGTAAAGCGATGACTGATGTTGTGAATATCGGTATCGGTGGTTCCGATCTCGGCCCTTATATGGTGACTGAAGCGCTGAAGCCCTATAAAAATCATTTGAATATGCATTTTGTTTCTAATGTTGACGGGACCCATATCGCGGAGACCCTGAAAGCGCTTAACCCGGAAACAACGCTCTTTCTGATTGCCTCCAAGACATTCACTACTCAGGAAACAATGACCAATGCCCACTCTGCCCGTGACTGGTTCCTGAAAACTGCCGGTGATGAAGCACATGTTGCGAAGCATTTTGCCGCGCTCTCCACCAATGAGCAGGAAGTTAAGAAATTCGGTATTGATACCCAAAATATGTTTGAGTTCTGGGATTGGGTGGGGGGCCGTTATTCATTATGGTCAGCGATTGGTTTGTCTATTGCGCTCTCTATTGGGTTTGATAATTTTGAACAACTGCTCAGTGGCGCACACGCAATGGATCAGCATTTTGCCCATACCCAGTTTGAGCAGAATATCCCCGTATTACTGGCGCTGATTGGCATCTGGTACAACAATTTCTTTGGCGCGGAAACTGAAGCGATTCTGCCATACGATCAGTACTTGCATCGCTTTGCAGCATACTTCCAGCAGGGCAATATGGAGTCCAATGGTAAATATATTGACCGCAATGGCTGCCCGGTGGATTACCAAACCGGTCCGATCATCTGGGGAGAACCGGGAACCAATGGTCAGCATGCTTTCTATCAGCTTATTCATCAGGGCACTAAACTGATCCCTTGTGATTTTATTGCTCCGGCGATCAGCCATAACCCATTGAGTGACCATCACAACAAATTGTTATCCAACTTCTTCGCTCAGACAGAAGCGTTGGCATTCGGTAAAACCCGTGGGCAAGTGGATGCTGAATTTGCCGCCAGTGGTAAAACTGCGGTTGAAGTCGGGCATGTTGCACTATTTAAAGTGTTTGAAGGAAACCGTCCGACGAATTCCATTTTGTTGCGTGAAATTACCCCATTCAGTTTGGGTACGTTGATTGCCATGTATGAGCACAAAATATTTGTACAAGGGGCGATTCTCAACATTTTCACTTTTGACCAATGGGGAGTTGAGTTGGGTAAACAACTGGCTAATCGTATTTTGCCAAAACTTGAGGATGGTGAAGAGGTTGCCGATCACGATAGCTCGACAAATGGGTTGATTAACCGCTTTAAAGCATGGCGTTAATCACTTATTCTGAATCAGGGACTTAATTTGTATGAGCGAATTATGTTGATCATAATTCGCTTATTTTTGGCAAGCATTATTTACAGAATTTGTCATAACTTTTTATTCTGTATACCTACAACGTGGTATTCTCAGTGCCCATCAATTGTACGACCGGATAAAAGAAATTTGTCCTAATGGAAAATCGCATGTTAACTGACTCGATCTTAACAACGGCGCCTATTCAGTGGGTTTCGGTGGATTCATCCGGCTTGCCTGATGAGATTTCAGACTGGCTGATGGAGTTGGGGTCAATGACCCGCCGTTTTGAACAATACTGTGACCATGTTCATGTTGTACCCTTCAGAGAGTCTTTTATCACAGTGGAAAAACTTTTCGATGAAAGTGAGCATTTGCCAACTTGTCAGAGGTACTGGCTGCGTGAGGTCGTGTTATACGGTGATAATATTCCTTGGTTATTGGGAAGAACATTAATTCCTGAAGCAACATTAACCGGCCCTGATGAAAGTCTGGTTGATTTAGGAACAGTCCCACTTGGGCGATATCTTTTTAGTAGCAATAAATTAACACGGGATTATATTCATGTAGGGCAACAGGGGAAACGTTGGGCAAGGCGATCATTGCTGAGGTTATCAAGCAAACCATTATTATTAACGGAAGTCTTCTTGCCTGAATCACCTGTATACAAAAAATAAAATTCAAACAAGGGGGAAACAGAAGTGGCGGGAAGTATGACGCAAAGTAAATGGCAGGCCTATTGCCGTTTAGTGCGTATTGACAGACCCATAGGTTCGTTATTGTTGTTATGGCCAACATTTTGGGCTTTATGGATTGCCGGGAAAGGTATTCCGGATATGCATATATTGTTGGTCTTTACTGCCGGTGTGTTTCTGATGCGTGCAGCAGGATGTGTCATTAATGATTTTGCTGACAGAAAATTTGATGGTTATGTCGAACGTACAAAAGCACGTCCCCTGCCCAGTGGTGCTATCAGTGAGAAAGAGAGTAAGATCCTGTTTGTTGTACTGGTGCTGATTTCTTTCGGGTTGGTTCTGGCGCTGAATAAGATGGCTATCTGGTTGTCAGTCGCTGGGTTGGCGCTGGCTTGGTTTTATCCCTTTGTTAAACGGTTCAGTCATCTTCCTCAGTTTGTATTGGGAGCAGCTTATGGCTGGTCTATCCCAATGGGATTCGCTGCGGTTAGTGAGTCCTTACCATTAGAATGCTGGCTGTTATTTCTGGTTAATATCTTGTGGTCGGTTATTTATGATACGCAGTATGCCATGGTCGATCGTAACGATGATCTGAAAATTGGTGTTAAATCTACTGCTATCCTGTTTGGTCGTTTCGATAAACTGATTATTAGTTTACTACAACTTGCTATGTTACTGGTTTTGCTGTTGGTGGGTTATATGATGAATCTGGGCGGCATCTACTATTGGTCATTGTTGCTCGCCGGTGCCTTATTTATTTATCAGCAGAAACTGATTGCAGGTCGGGAAAGAGAACTTTGTTTCCAGGCATTCCTCAATAATAACTATGTTGGTGTGGTGTTATTTTTGGGTATCTTCTTCAGTTACGTTTGATATATCGGGTGATAATGGGGAAAACCCATTATCACCCGGATGTTAAAAATTACACTTCTTTAATTGTCTCTTCTGCATCGTTGTGTTCAGCCGGCAAACTGACACTCTCAATAGTCAGACGGATTTCAGGTGACATCAGCTCACTCAACACCTGATACAGCTCCTGAGTATTTGCGGTAATCACATCACCACTATCACTGATATACCCTTCTTCACGCAGTGTATTTACTGATGTGGTGAATACCGCCTTATCGAAGAATTCAGGTGCGTTAATGCCATGCAATACCGACAGACGCTGTGCCAATATTCGGCTCTCTTTTTCCAGCGCACCCCGGCTGATTTCCGGGTTGGCATTCAGTAAAGAGAGGGTGATGGCATAACGTTGCAGTGTTTCGCGGACACCGGCAGCCAGCAATTGCAATGGGCGAATACGCGCTGGATTCAACACCAGCATACCCTGCTCTTTGTTGCAGATAAGGCTCTGGCGGGTAAGCTCATTAACCAGGATATTAACCACTTCCCGCAGATCTGCTTTGCTGTAACGTATAAACAGTTCTGCTTTGAGCAGGGGATAAATGATTTCTACCTGACTTAGTAACGCTTCACGGCTGATACGGCGATGATCAATAACGATGCAAGCAATCAATGATGGCAGTACCAATAAGTGCTGGATATTGTTGCGGTAGTAGGTCATCAGAACTGCACGCTCACGCGGCAGGATAATGATGTCGCCCATACTGTCTTTGTCTACCTCAAACTTATCCATTTGCAGAGCATGTTCTAACAACTCTTCTGCGGTTTTCTTTGGCACAGTAACATCGGTTGTATAAGGCGCGTTGCGCATGAGCTGTATATAACAGTCCAATTGCTCAAGCAGTTGCTCACGAGTAAGTGCTCGCTGACGTGATGACAGCAGGGCAGTTGAACACAGGTTGATTGCGTTAGCAGCCGCGGCATTGTTGATGTTCACCATAATTTTCCCGGCCAGCTTACTGACTGTCGGGGTAACCCATTCGGGACGGTGAAACTCTATTGGGTCAATAGAATCACGCCAGTCAGGAACATGGTGATTGAGATACTGGATCAACGGGATAGGTTCACCAAAGTTTACATAGCCTTGCCCCAGATTACGAAGCTTACGCAAACCGCGTATCATCTGGAAAAAGCTCTCTTTCTCTTTGGTTGCTCCCCGCAGCTCTTTGGCATAGGTGGCAACTTCCATCACATGTTCGTAACCGATATAAATTGGCACGATAGTGATTGGGCGTGATTCACCTCTCAACATTGCTTGTAACGTCATGGTCAGGGTGCCCGTTTTGGGATCGAGCAAACGACCTGTCCGGGAACGACCACCTTCCATAAAGTATTCAACAGAATAACCGCGTGCAAATAACTCCCCCAGATATTCACGAAATATCGTGGAGTAGAGTTTATTACCTTTAAAAGTGCGGCGGATGAAAAATGCACCAAGGCGGCGGAATATCGGCCCTGCCGGCCAGAAATTCAGGTTGATCCCCGCGGCGATATGGGGCGGCACCAAACCCTGATGGTAAAGCACATAGGAGAGCAGCAGATAATCCATATGACTACGGTGGCAGGGCGCATAAACCAGCTCGTGACCATCTTGCGCCAGACGACGGATGCGTTCAGCATTGTGAACATTGATCCCTTGGTACAGACGGTTCCAGGTCCAACCAAGTACACGATCTGACAACCGTACCGCTTCATAAGAAAAATTCGCGGCAATCTCTTCCATCATGTTAACGGCATTCTGTTGCGCTTTCTCATGGGAGATTTTCTTACTGCGGGCCGCATCAATAACGGCCTTTTCTATTGCTTTTGAAGCCAGTAGCTTATTAAACAGCTCCTGACGAACAGGCAGACGCGGCCCCACCGCCGCCAGACGTTGGCGTGAATAGTGCATTCGCGCCACGCGAGCCAGCTTGTGAGCAATGGTCTTGTCCGTGCCATGTTCAGTTGCCATATAACGCAAAGATACTGTGTTTGAAAAACGCACAAAACTGTCCCGACCCAGCCAGAGAATGGCGAAGAATTTTTGGATACCATTAAGTAGCTGTAGATGTGGGGTGCTGTGTCCTTCACGTCCGGGTGAACGACCAAACATGACAGAAACTGGCAGCATTTGAATATCCAGGTTTGGATTATTACGATGCAGATCCAGATAAGCATGGAAAATTTTTACGGATTCCTGCTTTGGTGCGCAATAGCGGAATACGCGTGGGCCATTATCGATAAATACATAGCCCGGAAGCTCTGTATCACCTACCTCCAGTGAGTTTAAAGGGTCCGGCAGATCCTGCTCAAGACATTGCTGACGTAATGTCAGTAAGTCTGCTTTGGAGTGATACGGCAATACGTACAGAATAGGGCGTGTCGTATCGAGCCGTAATTCGGTAATGGGATCTGTAGGGATAAGTTTGCTCTTTACCAGTATTTTTAGTGGTAAATTCAATAATTTATAATATATTTTACGCCAACCTGACATAAATAACTTGAAGCCTCCTGTTAGCAATATGTCGCAAGCATATCAGAAACAGGTGTTGAGATCTGTTATGTTAAGACGATAATAAAAGTTAAAAGTGATAAATAACCCCATATTTGGTGTGAATAACTTATGGCAAATCAATCCAAGGGACTGACCCGTATCATCAAAGCAACCGTATATTCGATGAAAGGTCTCAGGGCTGCGTGGCAAAATGAAGCGGCTTTCCGGCAGGAAATAATCATATCTATATTGGCGGTAATTGTTGCATTTTATCTGGATATCAGCGCAATTGAACGCATTTTGCTGATTGGTTCAGTGATGCTGGTGGTGATTGTGGAGATCCTGAACAGTGCTATTGAAGCTGTCGTTGATCGTATTAGCAGTGAATTCCATGAACTGTCCGGTCGGGCAAAAGATATGGGATCGGCGGCGGTCTTTCTGACGATGATGCTGTCGTTAATTGTCTGGAGTACCATTCTCTGGCGCTATTTTGTGACCTGATTTAGTTTAATAATGAGTCATTATACTATATTGGGCTGATTTTCTGCCTTGGCAGGTTCCCAATCGCTATTTACCTGTATATACTCACAGTTTGACTGTATAAACACACAGGGGGCGAAATGAAAGCACTTACCGTAAGGCAGCAGCAGGTTTATGACTTGGTGCGTGACCACATTTCGCAAACGGGTATGCCACCAACGCGTGCTGAAATTGCATCACGTCTTGGTTTCCGTTCACCTAATGCGGCTGAAGAGCATTTAAAAGCATTGGCTCGCAAAGGGGTGATAGAGATTGTTGCCGGGGCATCCAGGGGTATCCGTTTGCTGCTAGAAGAATCTGGTTTACCGTTGATTGGTCGTGTGGCCGCAGGTGAGCCACTGTTGGCACAGGAGCACATTGAAAGTCATTATCGGATTGATCCTGCACTGTTTAAGCCAAGTGCGGATTTCCTGTTGAGAGTCAATGGTATGTCCATGAAAAATATTGGTATTATGGATGGTGATCTGTTGGCTGTGCATAAAACACAGGATGTTCGTAATGGGCAGGTTATTGTTGCCCGTATTGAAGATGAAGTAACTGTAAAACGTTTTAAACAGACTGGAAATAAAGTTGAATTGTTGGCAGAAAACCCTGAGTTTAAGCCAATCGTGGTGGATCTGCGTGAACGGAGCCTGACAATAGAAGGATTAGCCGTCGGGGTGATTCGGAACGGTGATGGGTTTTGATAGTAAAATATCGAATCGTTGTTTTTTGGTGATTGTCAAAGAGTTGCAATATTCCGGCAGAATCATGTTATTGGTTTATCAATATGATTATCTTGAACGTGATTCTGCGGTTGCCTGCCGCTATTTACAGGTTCTCTATTTCTTTTTTACCTCAATACTGTGGTCGTGCTGACATTCATCCCGCTCAGTACAGGATTCAATCTCTGCACAAGAGGAACATAAACCATGCGCTTCAATGACGGTATGGCGTAAACTGAATCCGGCAGTTTTTGCTAACTGTTGAATAGCGGATTCAACGGCTCCACCATCCCGTTCTGTAACAGAACCACAGCGGTCGCAAATAAACATTGCTGAGGTGTGGCTTGGTTGTTCGATATGGTGGCATAGCACATAACTGTTGGTGGATTCTATTTTATGAATAAATCCCTGTTCCAGCAGAAATTCCAGTGCCCGGTATATGGTTGGTGGTTTAGCCTGTGGTTCTGCTTCCCGCAATAAATCCAGTAAATCATAAGCACTGATTGCGCCGGGTTGCTCTGAAATCAGACGCAAAACTTCAAACCGCTGCGGAGTAAAGCGAACTCCCCGTGCCAGGCAAATAGCTTCGGCTTGTTCCAGTAACTTTTTTTGGTTAATCAGTTTCATTGCGCCCCTTACAGCCAGCATGATAACAATATTAGGATGTTATCATGTTTCTGCGATAGAAAATATTCTCCAGAAAAGTTCATTGTGCTTGTCCCCTGATAGAGTTAATTTGGTTAAATTGATACTTAGCAGCAAAAATAATGTTTTCTCGAGGTTTGTGATAATACAGATAAGAATTATCATATATGGTAGATAATTTTCGGAAAGGAATCATTTGTGATGAAAGAACTTTTACAAAATCAGCCTCATTATAGGCAGTTTCCTGCTAAAGGCTATCAGGTAATAAAGAATATTATCTGTGAAAAAAGAAAGTTACCTTTTCTGAGCTCATTATACGCATTGATTAATATTTTATTTGTAATTGCAGTCTGTATGGGAATTATATTATCTGTGGCAATTGTATTATTTATAATAGATAATGTATCCGTTCCTGCTACAGACTATTTACTTCTGGCACAAGTAGTCAGTGTAGCATTATTTTCAGTAATGTTACTTTCAGTTATTATTTATCGTATTATTAAACGTCCTGAATGGGAACAACGGCGTTATTATCAACAAGCAGGTTTATCTTTTTTACCGGAAGAAAAGCGCCAGGTATTGCGGTTAAATATTGTGAGTGACTATTGGCAAGGCTTTTGGAGTGAAACTCTGGAGCATTATCCTTTGCAGTCACGGGTTGCTCATGATAACTATCGTTACTGCCTGCTCCCATTATCATCTACTCAGGAACATCAATCCCAACTATACAGTGACTGGGGAATTATTGATGAAGAAGGTTATATGAAAATGTTAACTGGTTTGTGGGGTGGGGTGCATTCAAAACATTTTGCTGTTGATGCTGCTCTTAGTGATGGTAAAATGTTTAAAGTTCTTGCCAAATTAGTTGAAGTAACACCTGACTATATTCGTAAATGTTCTCAAACTATTAATGGACGCCCACCTGCATTGGTGTGGGGATTTGATTTATGGCTTGCAATTGTTTTAAGCCGTAACTGTTTTTGTGCTGGTTATATCAGTGAAGAAGTGGCATGGAAAAATATGCTGAAAACCGCTGATTATATTTATGAAATCTTTGGCAGCTTTGATGAGTTTTATACAAACTTCCGGTTGGGTAATGCCTACTGGAGTAATGATTTTGACAGGACTAAAGAGCGGCTGGATCAGTTTAATTATTATAAATTATATTGTGATTGGCCAATTGCCAGTCTGCCGTGGCCTGAGCCAAAAGGCGTTATTATGGAACGTCAAATGATGACAGGTTTTTCTGCATTAGTAGAAGATGTTTTACGCAGTAGAATGGAAGAACAACAAAGGTATGAAATTGATCTCACGGAGCCGTCAGTGTCTCGTATACTTCATTAATATTTATATTAAACATTTCCCCTTGAAGAATACTTCAGGGGGAAGGTGAGAATTCTATTTTGCCGGTTAAATTATAAAAACCACTGTGGTTAACAGAATTTACCCCATTTCTTGAAATCACCTATTTTAAATGAAATGGGGCTGATATTTACGTTATCAGTTAATGAGTTAAATTAAACTGATAAACTTTCTCTCAATATCTTTAATAGCTGCGCATCCCGCCAGTTTCATACAAAGTTTCAGCTCATCCTTAAGCAGGTTTAAAACGGAAGTTACGCCTGGTGCTCCGCCCAATGCCAGCCCATATAAAATTGGTCTGCCGATAGCGACAGCTTTGGCACCTAATGCGAGCGCTTTAAACACATGAATACCGCGACGGATACCGCCATCTAAATAGACCGGAATGTAATGCCCAACGGCTTCAATAATGCCTGGTAATGACTTGATTGCTGCCGGAACAGTATCTAATTGCCGGCCACCGTGGTTAGAAACTTGAATAGCTGCCGCTCCGTGGTCAACACATTCTTTGGCATTTTCGGCAGATTGGATACCTTTTACGATGATTGGAAGACCTGATTCTTTGGCGAGAAACTCCAGATCCTTAAAATCAAGATCCCGTTTAAATAGCGCTGTAATTTCTGATAATGGCGCACCGGCGGTAGCGCCAGGAATATTAGGAAATGGAAGTGAGCGTGGGTAGGTAAATTTATTGCGTCTATCGGTTTCCCTATTACCACTCCACTCTAAATCAACCGTAAATACGATGGCGGTTGCACCCATAGCTTTAGCCCGGCGTATTAGTTCACGGTTCATACCCATATCTTTGGTAAAATAAATTTGGAACCATTTGGGGCCGTTACTCACTTTTGCTATCTCTTCGAGAGATGAATTAGACAGAGTTTGTGCGGTAAACAGGGCACCGGCAGCGGCAGCACCTCTTGCTGTTCCCAATTCAGCCGAGATATGAGCCAATCCGTGTGCCGCCATCGGTGGAATGAAAATAGGTATATCCACTTTACTGCCGAGTAATTCGGTTGTTGTGTCAGGTTCTTTTATCCCCGCGAGATAGCGGGGAATAATTTGGTAATCGTCGAAGGCTCTGGTATTTTCACGTAGCGTCCATTCATCACCTGAACCGCCGCTAATATAGCCAAATTGAGGGGCAGGAATCAGTTTACGTGCTTCATCTTCCAAATCATAAAGATTAATAATATCAAGGGCTTTTTCTACGCTACCTGTTTTATAAGCTCCTTGCAGTTTTATGTTAGCAGTTGCAGCATTAGCTGAAGATACCGTAGATAGGATACCGGCAGCAGCAAGACTTAATCCTCCAACCATGACGTCTCTTCTTGATGGCATACAATTCTCCCTTACTTAAAGTAGGCTTATAAATATTGACAATAAATTTTGTCCACATATATAAGGATAGACAAATTCTGGATAATTCAAGCTAATAAATACTTAAGCATGTTTTTATGAGCTTACAAAGCTTGTTGGATCCGGTGATTTTTTGTTGTGAGAGGTTCATCTAAAAATTCAAAATTTTGTTTCAGGTGTTGACCTATTACCTCAATTAACTATAAGAAAATAGTTAATCGCTACAAGTTATAAAAAATTTTCATCGTTCTTTATCAGAAAAAGACTATTATTGAAATGCAATATCAAAATGATATTCGATGATAGGACAGATGTTTTATTTTAATATCAATTAACTCAAAATCTTATTTAATGAAAAGATTATTTTTTCCTTAAGGAGAAATTATGAGTAATAAAAATGAATTTAAAGCTTTTTCTGCTAGCCAAGATGCTAATGTTGTTTCTCAAGGAGAATATGAAGAAAGTCAGGACCTGAACACAGGGATTCCACCAAATACTATTTCTATTGGTTTATTAAATAAGGTCTTGCGTCAGTCATCAACGATATCATCTGTGGTAGCTAATTTTATCTCTACACAATCTAGCGATGATGTTTTGGATGATGGCGATATCGTCAAACTCACCACACAATTAAATAGAGCTTTAGAGCAGAAAATCACAACGGAAATTCCAAGTGCTTCATTAGCACAGGAAGGCATTGTTCAGCTTACAGACCGGCTTGGTAATAGCAGCACGTTGGCCGCGACACAAAAGCTTACCCAAGAATTAGCAGATTCGTTTGATGAAAAGCTTAGTAATAGAGTGCCTAATATTCGGAAAGTGAATGGTAAGGAATTATCTGAGGATATTCATTTGGGTGCCGTGGATATCGGTGTATACACACCAGAACAAATAGACCAAAAGATTAATATTGAAGTAGACAGGAGAATCGATACTGAATTAGACAAGAAAATTAGTATTGAAGTTGATAAAAAAATTAATACTAAAGGTAATAAGAACACAGCCGGTAAAGCTGCTAATGGCTGGTGGAAATGTGGAGATACCGGTGTAATTTATCAATGGGGACGCACTGACGTGATCCAAAGTGGCAATGTGGTTCGTATTCAATTACCAATTAGTTTTTCCAATATGGATTATTCTGTGAGTATTAATCCTATCCAGAGCAAAATAGGTAGTATGGGTGCGGTTATTGGTTACGTAAATGTGATTGATAGCTCATCTTTCGATTTATTAAACTCTTGGGTAAATGCCAGATGGAACAGTCCATTCTTTTGGATAGCGATAGGATATTAGTTATGTATTATTACAGTGCAAAAACCAATGCATTCTACCCAATAGAGTTGAAAGAGAATTATATTGCTGCTGGTTCATTGCCGGATGATATTATGGAAATCAATAGTGATATTTATTATGAATATGCCGCTAATAACGCGCCAGAGGGAAAATACCGTATAGCAGGTAAAAATGGCTTGCCAGAATGGGCTGATATTCCTCCCCCCACAAAAGATGAATTACAACAATATGCTCAATTCCAAAAGCAGCAATTAATGGCTGAGGCAATAAAGCAAATCGCACCATTGCAAGATGCTGTTGATCTAGATATTGCTACTGAAAAAGAGAAAATAGCTTTATCGGCATGGAAAAAATATAGAGTAATGCTTAACCGGGTAGCTATTTCACAGGAGAACGATATTGATTGGCCTAAACAACCAAGGTAATCGATAAATGCTGAATTTCCCCAAAAAATTGGCTGCTTGATTTTTTGAGGAATCCAGCATTGCCATTTATCCTTAAATCTTAATTTCTGATTATCTGCGAGGTAGATTCACATAATAATATCAACTACTGATGAAAACGGCGGTTGCCAACGGCAACTGCCAATTCCCCCTCAAAATCAAGCTGAAACGTTGGAAATAGAATAGGTTCCTATTTCAGTGCGTTGGCTAAACCGCTGTTTACGGCGATATGCAAACACATCCTCCACATGACCCTCTTTAATCCGTTCCTGTAGCGCTCGCCAATAATCTGCTTTGAACAAATCACTATGCATCTCTTCAAAATAGCGGCGAATGCGACTATCAGTACAAAGAAAGTGCCGGAATTCCTCAGGAAAAACATCATTTGGCGCCACACTGTACCAAGGTTCACTGGCAAATTCATCTTCTGGATAACGCGGCGGCGGTATATCGCGGAAGTTAACTTCCGTCATATAACAGATTTCATCATAGTCGTAGAACACCACACGCCCATGCCGTGTCACACCAAAGTTTTTGAATAACATATCTCCGGGGAAAATATTCGCCGCAGCAAGTTGTTTAATTGCATTGCCGTATTCTTCAATCGCATCTTTCAGTTTCTGTTCATCTACCTGTTCCATATAGATATTCAACGGTGTCATCCGGCGTTCCATATACAAATGTTTGATAAGGATCTTATCCCCCAAATCTTCCAACTTTTCCGGTATTTCTCTCTGCAACTCTGCCATTAGCTCAGGACTGATACGGATCTTATCAATAACGAAATTTTCGAATTCCTGTGTGTCAGCCATTCTCCCCACACGGTCATGCTCTTTGACCAACCGGTAACACTCTTGTACCCGCTCCTGAGTCACCTCTTTCTGTGGCGCAAATTTATCTTTAATAACCTTGAATACTCTATCAAGTGAAGGGGAAGTAAACACCAACATCACCATACCTTTAACACCGGGAGCAATCATAAATTGCTCTTTCGAGAAGGTAATGAATGCCAGATATTCCCGGTAATATTCCGTCTTACCATGCTTTTGACAGCCAATTGCCATATAAAGCTCAGAGGTCGATTTGGCCGGCAGAATTTCTCTCAGCCACTCAACCAAAGCCGCAGGTAAAGGCGCATAAACCATAAAATAGGAACGAGCAAAACCGAATACAATGCTGGCATCAGCCTGATCGGTCAGACAGGTATCAATAAAAATCCCACCAGATTCGTTATGATGGATCGGCAATAAGAAAGGGTAAACCTGATTTTCAATGCGGATTTTACCCACTAGCCAAGCGGCTTTATTACGATAAAACAGTTCATTCACTATCTGAAAAGTCGCCTGTAATAATTCCCCGGCTGGAAATATTCTTTGCAGATAATCCGTGATGTACCGAATATCCCTCTCCAAATCTTCCCAGTGCAAACGCAGCGGCAGATCATTAAGTATTGTCCGTAGCATTGAGGCAAGATTGCCATCAGGGAAAAAATCACGGGATAACGGCCGGGGAATATCCCGAAATCTGCGGGCAGGCTGGGAGGTAAAAATAAATAACTTATCCGGCGTCAGGTTACGATGCTCAAACAAACGGCAATAAACAGAATTAAAAAAACTCTCGGCAATTTCAAACCGGGGATAATCCGGTAATAAACTGGTATAAACCACCTTCACTTCGGCAATGTACTCTTCATCATACCCGAGAGCACCATGTATGCATTTAAGCTGTTCAACGACCAACCCAACATGGTGATCATAAAGATTGATGCGCTTTTTCATGGCTTGCTGAACGGCACGCCAATCGGCCTGTTCAAAGCGTTGCTGTGCACCTGAAGTCACCTCCAAAAAGCGACCATACTGTGCATCGAATCCTTGTAAAATCGTTTGTGCTATCAGATGTGCTGAATCTATCCCCATCGCAACTCCTCAATATATTCAGCCTGTAATAAGCAGGCTGAATAGAATAAGAAACACAACAATCAGAACTGCTGCTCTTCCGTGGAACCAGTCAATGCAGTGACAGATGATGTCCCACCCTGAATAATCGTGGTCACTTTATCGAAATAGCCTGTACCCACTTCCTGCTGATGGGAAGAGAAGGTATAACCACGTTCAATGGATTCGAATTCTTTTTCCTGAACTTTCTCCACATAATGTTTCATGCCTTCTCCCTGCGCGTAAGCGTGTGCCAGGTCAAACATGTTGAACCACATACTGTGGATACCCGCCAGAGTAATAAATTGGAATTTATAACCCATTGCTGACAGTTCAGCCTGGAAACGCGCAATGGTCTTATCATCCAAATTCTTTTTCCAATTGAACGATGGAGAACAGTTGTAAGCCAATAATTTACCAGGATATTTAGCGTGAATCGCCTCAGCAAAACTGCGCGCCATTTCGATATCAGGCGTTGATGTCTCACACCATACCAAGTCAGCATACGGCGCATAAGCCAAACCACGACTAATCGCCTGATCGATACCTGCTCTGGTACGGAAAAATCCTTCATAAGTCCGCTCGCCAGTAATAAACTCACTGTCATAAGCGTCGCAATCAGAAATCAACAAATCAGCTGCATCGGCATCTGTACGGGCAATCAGCAATGTCGGCACGCCAGAAACATCCGCTGCCAGACGCGCCGCAACCAACTTTTGAATAGCCTCTTGTGTCGGAACCAGAACTTTACCGCCCATATGACCACATTTTTTCACCGCAGCAAGTTGATCTTCAAAGTGAACAGCGGCAGCGCCAGCCTCAATCATGGCTTTCATCAATTCAAAAGCATTCAGAACACCACCAAATCCTGCTTCCGCATCTGCCACAATTGGCAGAAAATAATCGGTATATTCCTGGCTATCAGTACCAATGCCATTTGCCCACTGAATCTGATCTGCACGGCGGAAACTGTTGTTAATACGTTTGACTACTGCCGGAACCGAATCCACCGGATAGAGGGATTGATCAGGATACATACTGGATGCGGTGTTAGCATCAGCCGCAACCTGCCAGCCAGAAAGATAAATCGCCTCAATACCCGCTTTTGCCTGCTGTAATGCCTGTCCGCCGGTCAATGCACCCAATGAGTTCACATAACCTTTCTTTGCCTTGCCATTCAGTAATTCCCACAACTTTTTAGCGCCAAGCTGCGCCAATGTATGTTCAGGATTAACCGAACCGCGCAATTTAACCACTTCTTCCGCACTGTACGGACGGATAATTCCATTCCAGCGAGCGCTTTTCCATTCTTGTTCCAATTGAGCGATTTGTTGAGTTCTGGAGATTGTCATGACTTCTACTTCCTAATTTTTTATTAAATTAATCGGATAATAGTGGTTTATTATTATTCGTTGCTTAGTCGAGCAATTGATATCCCGGCAGTGTCAGGAAATCTATCAGTTCGTCCTGAGTCGTAATGTGCTCCACCAACTTGGCCGCATCGTTAAATCGCCCTTGGCTGAAACGTGTTTCTCCAACTTCTTGCTTAATGACCTCCATTTCCTCTTCCAGCATTTGTCTGAATAAGTTTTTTGTTACTTTTTTACCGTTGGATAATGATTTTTTATGATGAATCCATTGCCAAATGGATGTCCGGGAAATTTCCGCGGTCGCAGCATCTTCCATCAAGCCATAGATAGGCACACACCCATTTCCTGAAATCCAGGCTTCAATGTATTGAACTGCTACGCGAATATTGGCGCGCATCCCTGCTTCAGTACGCTCTCCTGGACAAGGTTCCAGCAATTGCACAGCCGTGATAGGCGCATCTTCCTCGCGGGAAATCACTAGCTGATTTTGCTGTTCTCCCAATGCTTTATCGAAAATTTCCATTACCGTATCGGCAAGACCAGGATGAGCAACCCATGTACCATCATGACCATTACGCGCTTCCAACTCTTTATCCGCCCGGACTTTATCTAACACCCATTTGTTGTGTTCAGTATCTTTGCTTGGAATAAAGGCGGCCATTCCTCCCATCGCGAATGCTCCGCGTTTATGGCAGGTTTTGATCAGTAAACGGGAATAAGCACTCAGGAACGGCTGATCCATCGTGACAGACTGACGATCAGGCAAAACCCGATCACTATGATTTTTCAATGTCTTGATATAGCTGAAAATATAATCCCAGCGACCACAATTAAGACCAACAATATGGTGACGAAGATGGTAAAGAATCTCATCCATCTGAAATACAGCAGGCAGAGTTTCAATCAATACCGTTGCTTTGATTGTGCCTCTCGGTAAATCAAAACGATCCTCTGCAAAACTGAACACATCACTCCACCAAAGCGCTTCGTGGTAAGACTGAATTTTGGGTAAATAGAAATAAGGGCCACTCCCTTTTGCCAGCAATTGCTGATAGTTGTGGTAAAAATAGAGCGCGAAATCAAACAATCCGCCGGCAATGGGTTCATCCTGATAGAGAACATGTTTTTCCGGTAAATGAAGCCCTCTTACCCGTGCGATTAAAACAGCCGGATCTGATTGTAACTGGTACTGTTTACCCTGCTCATTGACGTAAGAAATTGTGCCATTAACAGCATCACGTAAATTGATTTGCCCCTCAATAATCTTATCCCAAGCCGGTGCTAAGGAATCTTCGAAATCGGCCATGAAAACTTTTACATTCGCATTCAAAGCGTTGATAACCATTTTCCGTTCTACTGGTCCAGTGATTTCTACTCTACGGTCACGGAGATCGGTTGGAATGTTTTGAATTTTCCATTCACTTTCTCGAATGGAACTGGTTTCCGAAATAAAATCAGGCAATTCGCCGCCATCAATTTTCTTCTGCCAAATATCCCGATCCGCTAATAGTTTTTTCCGTGTATCAGTAAACTGAACAACCAGATTTGCCAGAAAATCTACCGCTTCAGGCGTCAAAACCTCCTGCTCTGCCGCTCCAAATCGCTTAATAAACGATAATTCAGTCGCTAAAGTTTGCTGCGTCATTCACTCATCCTCATTTTAAAACCCACCTGAATAAGAGTAATCGATATTTAAAATAAATCAAAAACGATTTCCATTTTTTAAAAAATTTAATTTTATTAAAACAAAAACAATGAGTTAAATGATAAATTACCTATACATAATTAGAGAAATCGATTCCATAAATCACATGATGATTTTATTAAGTTTTTGTTATATAAGATAAACTACAAAAAGTGCGATGTTTTGACAGAAGATCAGAAAAAAATCTGGGGAATGGAATGGCTGAGATTCAGCCATTTATGAAGATATTAGTCCAGTGTTGGATTCATGTAGGTAAGATCATATGGCGTAATCTGGTACACATAGTAATTCAGCCAGTTAGAAAACAATAAATGCCCGTGGCTGCGCCATGATGCCAATGGTTTTCTTTCTGGATTATTATCTGGAAAATAATTTATTGGGATCTTTGGATCCAGACCTGCCGCTAAATCACGTAAATATTCACCAGCCAGTGTTCCGGCATCATATTCAGGATGACCCGTTACAAACACCATGCGTTTATCTTTGCTCGCCAGTAAATACACGCCTGCATCTTCAGAACAGGAAAGAATATCCAGATCGGTATGCTCACGAATAACCTGCTCAGGAAAGTCCGCATAGCGGGAATGAGGAGCAAAAAAAGATTCATCAAATCCCCGGGTCAAAAGTGCCAGAGGGTCAAGAGTAGTATGATAATAAACACCTGATAATTTTATTTCTCTGGTAAACTTCGGCAAACCATACAAAATATTCAAAGCTGCCTGTACTGCCCAACAGATAAATAGAGTAGAAGTTACATGCTCCTTTGCCCAGCTAATTATTCTTTCGATCTGCCCCCAATACGCCACATCGCCAAATTCAACTAACCCCAATGGAGCACCAGTGACAATTAAACCATCAAAATTTTGGTGTTTTATCTGCTCGAAATCACAATAAAAGTTATTCAAATGCTCAATAGGCGTATTTCTACACTTCCGGTTATCTACTCTGAGTAACTGAATATCTACCTGTAAAGGTGTGTTGGATAGCAATCGTAAAAATTGATTTTCTGTCTCAATCTTCTTTGGCATCAGGTTAAGCAGCAATACCTTTAGCGGACGTATATTTTGAATATTTGCACGGGTAGATGTCATCACGAACACATTTTCGTCTCGTAAGAAATTCACAGCAGGTAATTCATCCGGTATACAAATTGGCATGCTATAACCTCGATTTTTTATCCGTTTACATGTTTAGACTTCTAGATAGCTAAATCTAACTAAGTATTAGCTGAATGTCGAGGCTTTACAAGTAAGCTGAAATTATTTCATTTTGTTCATACTACGATATCCAACATGACAATAGTTAATAAATTTTTAATATTTTAAACAGAAAATAATTTAAATTTCATTTTTATAAAAAAAATAATAAGGTTAATTTATTTAAAAATGAAGGAAATCAATGCAAAAAGACAAGATTTAAGAAGTTAGCTAGTAAGCCATAAATACTAAAAATAATATACCCCACGAAACAAACAAGATTAATTAATAAATCATTCTTATTGCTAAACTATCAGATTTACCTCCAGCACCGAAATACATGTAGCTTCCTCTGAAATAGATATTCGAACTAAATGCAACGTTTCAGAAGGATAGTTAATTGTATTTAATCCAAAATCATTAACCATTAATAGAAAGTTGAAAAGAAATCCGCACGTAAAAGAATATTTTCCGAATAGATGGGTGTTCAAACACTTTCTCGTCGGCTATTTTACGAAGAAAACCCTAAAAATGACGCAATAAAAAAGGGATAAAATGGTTAATTTGACAGGATTTAAGCCCTGAAAAAGGGATGATTATACGAAAAAACAAGAAGAGGTATTTTTATATCATCAGGTATTTAATTGCTGATTTATGAAGATAAAACAAAGAGTGATGATCTATAAAACCTGCTCAGAATTACTAGTAAACTTTATAGATGGGACGGGATTCCATTTTACGAAAAAAACAACCAATAAATAAGATATTGATATAATCTCTCCCACTTAATACGGCTTTATCAATAGTCTTTGATATCCATTCAGTCTGTTTTTAAAATTAAATTTGATTTATTTTTAAATAAAATACTCATTCTAAAAATGTGAGATCTCATCCTAGTTTCTTAAAGGAAATGAGTATCGGACGAAGCAGGTAAATAGGTAAATCAGCTGATAAAATCATCCCCCAAAAACGCAAAAACCCCCAGCTTACGCTGAGGGTATTCACTGGATATAAAG
>NZ_JAJAFX010000190.1:0-839 GCF_025384845.1 Photorhabdus temperata
CAGGCGCTGCACTGGTTAAGTCGCTGGCTCAGTGTCCGGCCCCAGTTAACGCGGCGGGGTGACAGCGGTCACCTGTTTATCACCCTGAAAGGCCGGGGGCTGGCAAAGGGCACGTTAACCTGGATAGCCGCCGACAGCATCCGTAAACAAGCGCAGCTGACTAAACCGGGGGCCTGTCACCTGTTCCGGCACTCCATGGCGACGCAGATGTTAGAGAACGGCGCGGACACGCGGCATATCCAGGCGATACTGGGGCATGAGAAACTGGAAACCACGCAAATCTATACCCGTGTGGCAATCGGTCACTTAAAGAAAGTGCATGAGCAGACGCACCCGGCAGAACGGAAGCCCGAACAGAAAACACCGTCAGACAACCCGCAGGCGGAGAGTGATAAGCCGGACTGAACGTCCTGTGTTGCCGGACAGTCTTTAAGGTTAGCCGGTTCCCTGTGAGCGTGTGGGGTGCAGTGAAAGGCAGACTGCGCGCCTCCCTGCGCACAGACTGCCTGCCCACCTGCTGAGTGCCGGCGGTAAATGGTGGCCGCCCGGCACGAAACATCCGCGTTCTCTGTCACTCCCGTTGCCGGTCAGCCACCATTCAACATAATGTTTGTTAAGCGCAATGGGCCTGAACGGCCCGCCGCGCTTAACAAACATTATGTCGGCGCCGCCCACCCAAGGGCGCTGCGCGGTTACCTTGGCCCCGGTGCGCGGCTGGCCGCCGGGTTGAGCTTCTCAGCCCCAGCGGCGCACCGGGCTGCGCCCGCTGCTGTCAGCCTCAATGCTAAAACCCACCGCCGCAGTCGCCGCCGTCCGTGGCGGCTCCGGTGTCAACATCC
>NZ_JAJAFX010000191.1:0-826 GCF_025384845.1 Photorhabdus temperata
CTGGAGTTCAGTGATGATCGCTCAGGCCCTGCGTCTTCATGAAACGACCGTTAATCGTCATATCAGCGATTACCTTAATCACCGCAAACTCAAGCCCGAAAATGGCGGCTCTCAGAGCTATCTCAGCGAAACACAGACTCAAGAACTTATCGCTTATCTGACCACCAATCTTCTGCCTACCACACAGGCGGTTATCCGTCTTGTCGAAGCGTGGTGGGATATCCGTTACACCGTTCCCGGCATGAATAAATGGCTGCACCACAATGGCTTCAGCTATAAAAAACCGACCGGCGTGCCACACAAGTTCAACGCGGAACAGCAACGGGCCTTTATGGAAGCCTACGGGAAACTGAAGCAGGAAGCCGGAGCCCATGAGCCCATCCTGTTCATTGATGGCGTCCATCCCACGCAGGGGACGAAGCTCACTTATGGCTGGATGCGCAAAGGCCAGAAAACTGCGGTGAAAACCACGGGCAGCCGTACCCGTCTGAACCTGATGGGGGCCCTGAATCTGGCCGATATCAGTCAAACGGTGGTGCGCGAGTATGACCGTATCGACAGTTATCACATCGCCGAGTTCTTCATTGCCATCCGTGAAACCTATCCGGTCAGTCAGAAGGTTCATATTATCCTTGACGGAGCCGGTTACCACCGGAGCAGGCTGGTGAAAGACTGGGCTTATGTAATGAATATTGACCTTCATTACTTGCCGCCATACAGCCCGAATCTGAACCCGATAGAAAGGCTGTGGAAAGTGATGAATGAACAAGTCAGAAATAATCATTATTTCTCCTCGACGACCTTGTTCAGGCAGGCAATCCGTCGT
>NZ_JAJAFX010000192.1:0-824 GCF_025384845.1 Photorhabdus temperata
GCAATAGATGTCGATGAAGAATTACTGAATCGTTGTCTGGTGCTGACCGTGAACGAATCGCGGGAACAGACCGAAGCTATCCATGCCTTGCAGCGCCATAAGCAGACCCTCGAAGGCTTACTGGCCGAGAATGAAAAGGCGTATATCACCGAACTGCATCAGAACGCCCAGCGGTTATTGCGCCCGCTGAATGTGGTTAACCCTTATGCCTCACAGTTAACGTTCATGAGCGATAAAACCCGCACCCGACGCGACCACATGAAATATCTCACCCTGATACAAAGTATCGCGCTGCTGCATCAGCACCAGCGCGAAGTGAAGACAGCGGAACACCGGGGCAAACGGCTTGAATATATCGAGGTGACCAAAGACGATATTAGCTTAGCAAACCGGCTGGCCCATGAGATATTAGGCCGCACGCTGGATGAGATGCCGCCCCAGACAAGGAAACTGTTGCTGCTGATACAAGAGATGGTGAAAGCGACGGCGGCAGCGCAGCAACGCCCGGTGAAAGATGTCCGCTTTACCCGCCGGGACATCCGCAGTTACACCCACTGGAGTGACAGCCAGCTTAAACTCCACTGTCAGCGCCTGAGCGACATGGAATATCTGCTGACACACGGCGGCAGTCGCGGCCATCTGTTGCAATATGAACTGCTCTGGAATGGCGATAAAGCGGAGGAGGCTCACCTGTGCGGTCTGATTGAACCGGAAAATCAGGCGGCCAATAGTGTATATGACTCGCGCAAGTCTGGCCCGGATGAAGGCAAGTCGGGGTCAAGTCTGCCCCAAGTCAGGGCCAAGTCTGGTTCGCCAAAACCGGC
>NZ_JAJAFX010000193.1:0-812 GCF_025384845.1 Photorhabdus temperata
GGGCATTATGCAACAACAGTTCAGATTGTAGATCCTGACCGACTCAGTAACCCGCAACAGAATTTTGATATGCCGCATATCAGAGGTGGTGTAGAGATAGACGCTGACGGCGCTCCTACGTTTTACCATATCCGGGAAGCCCATATTGGCGATTGGTGGAGTGGTGCAAAAACGATGACATGGGAGCGTATACCGCGTGAAACAGCGTGGGGACGCCCGCATGTTGTGCATGATTTTGATCACGAGCGCGGAGCACAACACAGGGGTAACGGCATCTTAACGCCGGTTGTTCAGCGCCTGAAGATGCTGATTAAATATGACCAGTCAGAGCTTGAAGCCGCTATTCTAAATGCGATTTTCGGCGCTTATATTGAGTCACCGTATGACCCTGCGTTAGTTGAAGCGGCTTTGGGTGAAAGCGAGGATGAGAATTTAGGCGCGTATCAACAAGGACGCGTTGAGTTTCACAATGATCGCCGGATATCTTTGCAGAACGGGGCGCGGCTCCCAATCATATACCCCGGTGAGAAGATAACAACAGTGAACGCTGCACGGCCACACAGTAATTTTGAAGGCTTTGAGAGTGCGGCATTGCGCAATATTGCGGCAGCAACCGGGCTATCGACTCAACAAGTGACACAAGACTGGTCTGATGTGAACTACAGTTCGGCACGTTCAGCCATGTTAGAAGCGTGGAAAACACTAACACGTCGTCGCGCTGATTTTTCAATCGGCTTTGCTCAACCCATTTTGACCGCGTTTATTGAAGAAATTCACGACATAGAAGATTTACCGCTACCGACTGGCGCACC
>NZ_JAJAFX010000194.1:0-812 GCF_025384845.1 Photorhabdus temperata
GGGCATTATGCAACAACAGTTCAGATTGTAGATCCTGACCGACTCAGTAACCCGCAACAGAATTTTGATATGCCGCATATCAGAGGTGGTGTAGAGATAGACGCTGACGGCGCTCCTACGTTTTACCATATCCGGGAAGCCCATATTGGCGATTGGTGGAGTGGTGCAAAAACGATGACCTGGGAGCGTATACCGCGTGAAACAGCGTGGGGACGCCCGCATGTTGTGCATGATTTTGATCACGAGCGCGGAGCACAACACAGGGGTAACGGCATCTTAACGCCGGTTGTTCAGCGCCTGAAGATGCTGATTAAATATGACCAGTCAGAGCTTGAAGCCGCTATTTTGAATGCGATTTTCGGCGCTTATATTGAGTCACCGTATGATCCTGCATTAGTTGAAGCGGCATTGGGCGAAAGTGAGGATGAGAATTTAGGCGCATATCAACAGGGACGCGTCGAGTTTCACAATGATCGTCGTATGTCTTTGCAGAATGGGGCGCGTATCCCAATTATGTATCCCGGCGAGAAGATAACAACAGTGAATGCTGCACGGCCACACAGCAACTTTGAAGGCTTTGAAAGTGCAGCACTACGCAATATTGCAGCAGCAACCGGGCTGTCTACTCAGCAAGTGACACAAGACTGGTCTGATGTGAACTACAGTTCGGCACGTTCCGCTATGCTAGAAGCGTGGAAAACCTTAACTCGGCGTCGCGCTGATTTTTCAATCGGCTTTGCTCAACCCATCTTAACGGCGTTTATTGAAGAAATTCATGACATAGAAGATTTACCGTTGCCAACCGGTGCACC
>NZ_JAJAFX010000195.1:0-812 GCF_025384845.1 Photorhabdus temperata
TCATCATCTTCTGACGCTGACTTTTTAAGGCCCAGCAAGTGGGCGAATTTCAAACTAGCCATCTATTAAGCTCCTGATTCACTCAGTAATTTTCGGAATGCCGCATCGGGCGTGATAACCTCGTCAGCTAATCCCAGACCAACACCCTCAACAGCCAAAAAACATGCCGCTTGAGTGTCACGAATCGTTTTTTCAGAAATGCCCCGGTTCCGGGCAACGGTACTCACAAACAGTTTTCCCATCGCGTCTACATCATCTTGTATTGAGTCGCGGGCCTGTTCAGTTAGCGGTACATAAGGGTTGCTTTCCGCTTTCCGATCTCCATATGTGATGATAGTCACTTGTAACCCATCTTCTTTAATCCGTTGCGACCAATCGCAGTGAATGACAATCACCCCGATTGAACCTACACCACCCGTCCGGGGTACATAGATTTTGTCGGCTGCGCTAGCTAACGCATAAGCAGCGGAGTAAGCGTTTTCGGATAAAATAGCGTGAATCGGCTTTGTTCCTCTGGCTGAATAAATCTCGTCCACCAGATCAAAACACCCGGCCACTTCTCCACCCGGTGAATCGATATCCAAGCAAATGCCATTAACTTCAGGATCATAAAGCGCAGTAAGAAAGGATTGCCTGATGCCGTCATAACCCGTCATGCCGCTATAAGGACGTAGCGAACCCAATTTTTGTACCAGCGTTCCTTGAATCGGTATCACGGCAATGCCTTCAACAACGTCATAACCGGCATCGTTTTTGGTACGTGAAAAACTGCCGTCATCGTCCCAATCTGACATGGCATTAATCCGCGTGAT
>NZ_JAJAFX010000196.1:0-812 GCF_025384845.1 Photorhabdus temperata
TCATCTTCTTCTGACGCTGATTTTTTGAGACCCAGCAAGTGGGCGAATTTCAAACTAGCCATCTATTAAGCTCCTGATTCACTCAGTAATTTTCGGAATGCCGCATCGGGCGTGATAACCTCGTCAGCTAATCCCAGACCAACACCCTCAACAGCCAAAAAACATGCCGCTTGAGTGTCACGAATCGTTTTTTCAGAAATGCCCCGGTTCCGGGCAACCGTACTCACAAACAGTTTTCCCATCACGTCTACGTCATCCTGTATTGCACCGCGGGCCTGTTCAGTTAACGGCACATACGGATTACTTTCAGCTTTGCGGTCTCCATAAGTAATTATTGTCACTTGCAGACCATCTTCTTTAATCCGTTGCGACCAATCGCAGTGAATGACAATCACCCCGATTGAACCGACCCCGCCAGTCCGGGGAACATGGATTTTGTCAGCGGCACTTGCTAACGCATAAGCAGCAGAGTAAGCGTTTTCGGATAAAATAGCGTGAATCGGCTTTGTTCCGCGTGCTGAATAAATCTCATCCACTAAGTCAAAGCACCCGGCCACTTCTCCGCCCGGTGAGTCGATATCTAAACAGATGCCATTAACTTCAGGATCATAAAGCGCAGTAAGAAAGGATTGCCTGATACCGTCATAACCCGTCATGCCGCTATAAGGACGTAGCGAACCCAATTTTTGTACCAGCGTTCCTTGAATCGGTATCACGGCAATGCCTTCAACAACGTCATAACCGGCATCGTTTTTAGGACGTGAAAAACTGCCGTCATCGTCCCAATCTGACATGGCATTAATCCGCGTGAT
>NZ_JAJAFX010000197.1:0-801 GCF_025384845.1 Photorhabdus temperata
TAACATTAACAAATGAATCAGTCAGAATTCGCAAAATTACACGGCGTCAGCCGCAAGACAGTAACCCAGTGGAAGGCCCGCGGCTGGCTGGTTCTTAACGGTGATGACATTGATGTAGACGCGTCAAACGCTAACGTCGAACGATATCGAAAATCTGTTACCCGGCCCGATAAAAAAACTACAGGTAACAAACAGGGTAACAAGTCAGGTAACAGATCCCAGGGTAACAAATCTGACAGCGGACGCACGGAGTCACCGACAAAAATTGTTGAGCGGATGATCGCCGAAAATGGCGCAACGATGACACTCGATGAGGCCCGGACGTTAAAAGAAAACTTTCTCGCGTTGCTTACTCAATTAGAGTACGAAATTAAGTCCGGCCAGGTGCTGCCGTATAAAGACATGATTGAGGCTGTCGGGCAAGAGTATTCAAGAATGCGCACTCGCTTAATCGCTATTGCCCCTGAGCATGGTCCTCGTCTACGTGTCTTGGCTTCTACCACTAATGATACTGAGTTTGTTCAAGCACTACAGGAGGTGGTTTACGAGGCGATGGAGGAATTAAGCCTTGATGATAATAAACAACGAGGAGAAAGCTAACGCCTCCGCTTGGCAAAATTTCACACAAGAGTTATGTAAACGTCGTTCTGATATCCGGCCTCCTGAGCCACTTTCACTAAGTGCATGGGCCAATAAATACGCTGTACTGTCAAAAGAAACCAGCGCACAAACGGGAAGATTCCGATCTTTTGCTTATCAAGACGGCATGATGGATGCTATCACAGACCCATCAGTTACCTA
>NZ_JAJAFX010000198.1:0-800 GCF_025384845.1 Photorhabdus temperata
CCTAATCATATCCACTTTATTTTTACCAAAACTGTTAAATAACCAGCGAGAAAACACTTAAATCCCTATCTGTTTAGGGATTGATTAAATGTTATTAATTCTCCTACTAAAAAGTTGCATTTACTGAGTTAAATCCGTCCTTAATATAAAAGCTTTAATACCGCTGCATTCACCATGCTTTTCGCGGGAAGCCCTTTCCTTTCAGGCATAGGTATCTACACATCTTCGAATTACCTAATATGCCCGCCGCTAATCGAGTCAATTCTTCAGGTGGATATTCCGATAGCAATATAAGTGTGTTTAAGAGGACAGATAATTCCGCAAGAAGAGCCGGAGCACTCTCTCATTTTCCCCGTTTTTGCTGTCTGCCTGAGAGTCTGCAAATCCATTGTCGGGCTCGGGTATTTTCTTCTCCCTCTGCACGTTGTCATCGCCAGACCAGAACACAGGCCATGCTCGCTATCAGTAACCGGCGTAACACCGCAGGTGCACTGCGTTGCAACCACGATTCAATGTCATGACCTGCCCCTTTTATCAACTTAAAAAAGGACTCAATTTCTTCACTGGGTAATTAACAAAGAATTGGCATTGTTTACCCAGTGAGGGAATAATGAATACTGCTTTTTCTGTTATTTAGCTGGTCAGTCTAAGTACTGTAATTACAGAAATCATCTATTATGAAGAACTAAATAAAGTGTTAATAATATCCACGCAGCTTACGTTAAGACGGTCACCGCATTCAAAGAGAAACACTCAAAGCATATATCGTCAGCCCCAATATACCTGATTAATATCTTGAC
>NZ_JAJAFX010000199.1:0-771 GCF_025384845.1 Photorhabdus temperata
TCATGCTGCGAACTATGTTAACAGATACACAATGGAATAAGCTATCTGCATTCATGCACCATACTGGATTTATTTACCACAAAACAAAACATCGTCAGGCGCTGGAAGGCATTCTTTATCGTATGAGAACAGGCATTCCGTGGCGCGACCTGCCTTCCGAATTCGGAAAATGGAATAGCGTCTTTCAACGTTTTAACGCTTGGTCAAAAAAGGGTGTTTTGTATTTAATGTTCAATTGGCTATCTAGATATTCTGATTCAGAGTGGTTGTTCATTGACGGGAGTATTGTTCGAGCCCATCAGCATAGTGCCGGAGCGACTTCTGAAGCGGATGAAGCGATTGGTCAAAGTCGTGGAGGACGTTCAACCAAAATCCATTTGGCTGTAGACAGTTACGGTTTACCTGTCCATTTCGAACTGTCTGGTGGTCAGGTCAATGATATTGTTCATGCGGAAAGTCTTGTATCTCAGTCACCTTTATCTGATTTTGTCATTGCTGATAAGGGATATGACAGTCAGGGTTTGAGAAGTGTTATCGAAGAGCAAAAGTCAGTTCCGGTGATCCCTTATCGCAAAAATAGCCGAAAATCAGGTCAAAAAATTGACAAATGTTTATATCGTTACCGACATTTGGTGGAAAATGCCTTTGCCAGAATCAAACATTTTCGTGCGATAGCAACAAGATACGACAAACTTGAACGGAATTACGCCAGCATGTTGGCACTGGCATTTATTATAGTCTGGTTGCCAATGTGGGCTGAATAAATGATGA